>NZ_NUMC01000031.1:0-184518 GCF_002577655.1 Bacillus sp. AFS040349
AGATCATAATTGTTTTATTTTGAATGATAAAAGATGTACTAGAAACCTAGAACTAGTCAATTAAGTTTGATTTTCCTCATATTTTTCTTCAAGTATCTCTATTTCTACTAATTGTTTTCGAACTTTGACTATGACTCTTATAATTTAGTCGACAAAAATTCTAATAATCTTTCAAAAATTCTTACGTTCTATCGGCACTAAATGACAGACTTCCTATTTCTTAGGATTTATACTTAATGCAACAGGTCCAAAAGCTTTGAATTGTAATATAAGACAGAGTCAGAGTAGAAAGGACTATTATTAAAACAGAAGGGAAAGGAGTAACAGATGTCTATTTATTTAGACGTTATTTGGCTCTTAAACTTTTCCTTTGATTTGTTTCTACTTGTTTTAACAGCCATTGCATTGAAAAGGAAAATAATGAAAATAAGAATTATTCTTGCAGCACTATTAGGCTCAAGTATCGTTATTATGATGTTTAGCCCTTTAGCATTTATCTCTACACATCCTCTTGGAAAAATGAGTATCTCTATTTTAATGGTCTTGTTGGCATTTGGGTTTAAACGATTTCGCTATTTTTTTCATGGCCTTTTCACCTTTTATTTTGTCACTTTTCTAGTAGGTGGTGGAATGATCGGTGTTCATTATTTTTTACAGGCAGAAATCACTTATTTAGACGGAATCTTAATGACTAATTCAACTGGCTTTGGACACCCAATCAGCTGGTTATTTGTACTTATTGGATTTCCGGTTTTGTGGATGTTTGCAAGGAATAGTTTAGAAGGCTTTGAAGCAAAAAAAATACATTACGAACAATTGGTGACTGTTAAGATAAAGGTAGATTCAACTCAAATGACCTTAAAGGGGCTGGTTGATAGTGGAAATCAACTGTTTGATCCGATTACTCGTAGTCCTGTTATGATTTTAGATACACAGAAAGTTAAGGACTATATTCCTGAACAACTCGTTCACCATGCGCTGCAAGATGATGTGATGAAGGCAATGACTGACGATCAACAAGAAGGTCACGAATGGGAGCATCGAGTTCGGATTATACCTTATCGTGTGGTAGGAAAAGAGAATCAGTTTTTATTAGGATTTAAGCCAGATGAAGTGTGGATAGAAACAAATAGTGAAAAAATTAAGGTGCAAAAGACAATTGTTGGTTTAAATCGAACTGCTCTGTCTTCAGAAGATGAATATCAATGTATCGTTCATCCGAAAATGCTTCAAGGCCCATCTATCCAAAATGTTTCGTAAAATTACCTACTTCTATCTTACTCCGGTTCCATTTATTTATTACGCCAGGTATAAGATTTTTTATACTATCAGAACGTAAAAGGTTTAATGGTTGATAGTAGGAGAATATGGCTCACGTCATTTGGATTTGGCATTAAGCCAATTTGTTAAAATAATGAATTTAAGGAAGAGATCAGGGGAGAAAAACGCAACTGTCATATTTTAGAAGGGGGAGGAAAATGAAAAAATTAAAGTTACAGCTAACATACTTATGGTATAAGTTATTAATTAAACTAGGGATTAAATCTGATGAGGTATACTACATTGGTGGAAGTGAAGCATTACCACCACCTCTTTCTAAAGATGAAGAAGAAGTTTTGCTACAAAAACTACCTTCAGGTGATCAAGCCGCTCGATCAATTTTAATTGAACGAAATTTACGATTGGTTGTTTATATTGCACGTAAATTTGAAAATACAGGAATAAATATAGAAGATTTAATCAGTATTGGTACGATTGGCTTGATTAAGGCAGTTAATACATTTAACCCGGAAAAGAAAATAAAATTAGCTACATATGCTTCAAGATGTATAGAAAATGAAATACTCATGTATTTACGAAGAAATAACAAATTACGCTCAGAGGTTTCTTTTGATGAACCCTTAAATATTGATTGGGATGGTAATGAGTTACTATTATCAGATGTTTTAGGTACAGAAGATGACATTATTACAAAGGATCTTGAAGCAAATGTAGACAGAAAATTACTTTTAAAAGCACTACATCAATTAAATGACCGAGAAAAACAAATTATGGAATTAAGATTTGGATTGCTTGGTGGTGAAGAAAAGACTCAAAAGGATGTGGCAGATATGTTAGGCATATCTCAATCCTATATCTCCAGGCTTGAGAAGCGTATTATTAAAAGGCTGCAAAAAGAATTTAATAAAATGGTCTAAAAAATTTTTTTCAGTAAAAAGTCCTTTTATATCAATTATTTAGACGGTTTCTACTCCCTTTAACTTGAAAGCTTGTGCATATTTTTTCCTGTCCAGGAGATACTTAACACTGTACAGCAACTCCTGTTAGGAGGGAAAGATGTGACAAGAAATAAAGTTGAAATTTGTGGAGTAGATACCTCTAAACTTCCAGTTCTTAAGAATGAGAAAATGAGAGAGCTATTTAAGCGAATGCAAAACGGAGACATATCAGCAAGAGAAGAGCTGGTAAATGGCAACTTAAGATTGGTACTTAGTGTAATCCAGCGATTTAACAACCGAGGAGAATTTGTTGACGATTTGTTTCAAGTTGGCTGTATAGGATTAATGAAATCAATCGATAATTTTGACTTAGGCCAGAACGTCAAATTTTCAACATATGCTGTACCAATGATTATCGGAGAAATCCGAAGATACTTAAGAGATAATAACCCAATCCGTGTCTCCCGTTCTTTAAGAGACATCGCTTACAAAGCACTACAAGTAAGAGAACGTTTAATGAGTGAGACCTCCCGGGAGCCAACCGCAGAGGAAATATCAAAAGTACTTGATGTCCCACATGAGGAAATTGTATTTGCACTTGATGCTATTCAAGACCCGGTTTCACTTTTTGAGCCTATTTACAATGATGGGGGAGACCCAATTTTTGTCATGGATCAGTTAAGTGATGAAAAAAATCGCGATATTCAGTGGATTGAAGAATTAGCATTAAAAGAAGGTATGAGACGCCTTAACAGTCGAGAAAAGCTAATTCTACGCAAGAGATTTTTCCAAGGTAAAACTCAAATGGAAGTCGCAGAAGAAATAGGGATTTCTCAAGCACAAGTTTCTCGTCTAGAAAAAGCTGCAATTAAACAAATGAATAAAAATATCCAAAATTAAGGCTGCTCTTTTGAGTAGTCTTTTTATTTTGTAAGTTGTTACCCAGCTCATTCTGTAAAGTCCTTACCACTTCTTCACTACACTTCAGGAATCTAAGCCATCACTTCAGCAACAAGCAGTAGTATACCTATTTTAAGTATGACATAAAAAAATCTGAACGAATTGAATAGTTTATGCTATAAGCTACATAGATATGTAATAGGGGATTTCTTATAAATGTAAACAGGAATGATTTAATAGATAATGAATTTGAATAATGGGGGTAAAGTTAATGAATATATCCGAGTTCCAAACAAAAGATGTTGTTAATGTTTCTGATGGAAAAAAGATGGGTAACATTGGAGATTTTGATATTAATGTTACAACAGGAAAAATTCAAGCCATTATTATAAATGGTCAAGGAAGAATGCTTGGTTTTTTTGGAAAAGACGAGGAATTCGTCATTCCATGGCGAAATATAGTAAAAATAGGGGAAGATGTTATTTTAGTGAGAATGAATCGACAAATTGAGCCTCAAGATGAATAAATTGTCAATGAAAGCTAAACGTAACGGGTAATATGTGGTAAAATAAAGAGCGTTAGAACCGAATTAATGTCGAATATAAAAGGTTGAAACAATGATGACAGCAAACTCTTTTCAGTTAGAAGATAAAATGTATTTGTCAGTCAGTCCCTGGGATGGTTTAATAAAGGGTCTTTCAGTTGGGTTTACAACTAAAAACGGTGGTAATAGTGTTGAAGGATTTTCCTCTTTAAACCTGGGTCTTCACGTTAACGACCAAACCGAAATTGTTATAAAGAACAGAGATCAACTTGCAAAGGCTTTAGGATTTTCATTAGATAACTGGGTTTTTGCAGAACAAGTTCATTCCAATGTTATAAAGAAAGTGACAAAAGAGAGCAAAGGAAAGGGAATAAGTGTATATACAGATGGATTAACTGCATCTGACGGGATTTACACGTCTGAAAAGGGAATCATGTTATCTCTGTGTTTTGCAGATTGTGTGCCTTTATACTTTATTGCTCCCGAACATTCTTTAATTGGTCTTGCTCATGCTGGCTGGAAAGGGACAGTAAAGAATATTGCTGGTGAAATGATCATAAAGTGGAATAAAGACGAGGGAGTAAACCTAAAGGATATTAAAGTAGCTATTGGTCCCGCAATTAATGATTGTTGTTATATTGTTGACGAAAAAGTGATATCCTCTATAGATAAGAATATTTTAAAAGATTACCCATTGCCTTATAACACTGTATCAGAGGGGCAATACAAATTAAACCTTCCTCTACTTAATAAATACTATCTTTTTAGTGCGGGTATACCGGATGAAAATATTATAACATCCGATTTATGTACAAGTTGTGAAAGTGGACTGTTTTTTTCTCATCGTCGTGACAAAGGAAAAACAGGTAGGATGTTAAGCTTTATTGGAATAAATGAGGAGGCTCACCTGTAGAAATGAACGTGCAGGAAAATTACCGTAATATACGTAGTACAATTGAAAAAACATGTGAACGAATAGGTAGAAATGCAGATGAAGTTCATGTAGTTGCTGTAACAAAGTATGTAAGTGTTCAACGTGCTAAGGAAGCCCTTGATGCTGGAGTTAAACATCTAGGAGAAAACAGAGATGAAGGTCTTATTGAAAAAATAGAAAATATAGGAGAAGGTCCTATTTGGCACTTTATCGGTTCATTGCAAACACGTAAGGTGAGGAATATCATCAATAAAGTTGACTATATTCATTCGTTAGATCGTCTTTCATTAGCAAAAGAAATTGATAAGCGTGCTCAAAAACCTATTAAATGCTTTGTTCAAGTTAATGTTTCCGGCGAAGAAGCTAAGCATGGCTGTTCACCAGAAGATGTTTTAAAATTTATTCAAGCATTATCAGAGTATCCTAACATTATTATTATTGGATTAATGACAATGGCACCATTAACTGAAGACCATGATGTTATTCGAGGCTGTTTTAAACGATTAAAACAGCTTCAGCAAGATGTACAAGCATTACAACTCCTATCGGCGCCTTGTATGGAATTATCAATGGGTATGTCTAATGATTATGAAATAGCGATTGAAGAAGGTGCTACTTTTATTAGAATTGGCACTTCTCTCGTTGGAAATGAAATTGGAGGTGTATAAGATGTCAATCAAAAATAGATTTAAAAGTTTTTTTGCATTAGAAGATGAAGAATATGAATATGATGAAAATGAGGGATATGATGAAGAGTTTGAAACAACTCAACAGCAACAACAACCCTTGGCAGCTAAACATCCATCTCAACCAGCAAAGCAAAATGTGGTGAGTTTGCAAAGTATTCAAAAATCCTCTAAAGTTGTTTTAAGTGAACCAAGAGTGTATGCTGAAGCTCAAGAAGTTGCAGATCATTTGAAGAATCGCCGTGCGGTGGTTGTTAATCTTCAAAGTATACAAAGAGATCAGGCGAAAAGAATTGTTGATTTTTTGAGTGGTACGGTATACGCAATTGGTGGAGATATTCAGCGAATTGGAATGAACATTTTTTTATGTACTCCTGATAATGTTGATGTTTCAGGCTCCATATCTGAATTAGTAACAGAAGATGATCATCAAAGGTGGTAGACAAACATGGGTATATTATTTAGTTTACTCTCTACATTAATTACTTTTTATTCGTATGCGTTAATTGTTTACATATTACTTTCTTGGTTTCCAGGGGCAAGGGAATCAGGATTTGGGCAATTTTTAGCAAAAATTTGTGAACCATACTTAGAGCCCTTCCGAAAATTTATTCCACCACTTGGTATGATTGATATTTCACCGATTGTTGCAATTTTAGCTCTACGATTTGCTCAGTATGGAATTGCTTCGATCTTCAGAATGATTGGCTAAGGGACTATAATTAGTCCCTCTTTTTCATTTATGTAAAGAAATATATTGGAGTTGGGTTATGGATCATATATATCAACATTTTCGCAATGAAGAGAAACAATTTATTGATCAAGTTTTAGAGTGGAAGGATACTGTTTTAAATCAATATAGCCCAAAGCTTACTGATTTTTTAGATCCACGCGAGCAAGAGATTGTAGCATCAGTAATAGGTGAAAATCTGGATATAAAGGTGATGTTTTCTGGTGGTGTTCAGGATACCGAAAGAAAAAGAGCTTTTATTTATCCGGATTATTGTCAGCCACTTGAAGAGGATTTTCAGTTAACACTTTTTGAAATTCATTATGCAAGTAAATTTGTTTCTTTACAGCATAGACAAGTATTAGGTTCTTTAATGAGTTTAGGTCTAAAGAGATCTAAATTCGGAGATATACGATTTTACGAAGAAGTTGTTCAATTTGTGTGTGCAAGTGAAATTGCCGATTATTTGCGTGCTAATTTCCATGAGATTGGCCGAGCCAAAGTTACTCTCAAAGAAATGAATGTAGAAAAACTTATTCCTCATGTTGAAGATGTACAGGAAATAGTAACAACGGTATCTTCTCTTAGACTAGATGTGGTTTGTTCAGCTATTTATACTATTTCACGACAAAAGATTCAACCGTTAATTACAAATGGACTCGTAAAAGTGAACTGGAAAACAGTAGACTCGGTCTCATTTGAATGCCGGGAAGGGGATACTCTCTCAGTCAGAGGTTTTGGAAGGAGTAAACTAGTTTCAATGGAAGGAAAAACAAAAAAAGACCGATTTAGAGTTATCATTCATAAACAAAAATAAATGACCCGAAATAGTTTAGAAAAGATTGAAACATAAAATTATTTTAAGAAAAAACAGGAATTTCAACAAACCTGTCGAAATATGATTTATAATGTTGACAAGGATTAACTATTTCACTACATATTGGAGGTGGCACCCGTGCCTTTAACACCGTTAGATATCCATAATAAGGAATTTAATAAAGGGTTTCGTGGATATGATGAAGATGAAGTTAACGAGTTTTTAGATCAGGTTATCAAAGATTATGAAATGATTATCAGAGAAAAGAAAGAGCTTGAATCTCGTGTTACAGAACTAACAGAGAAACTAGGTCACTTTACTAATATTGAAGAAACGTTGAATAAATCGATCATTATAGCACAAGAAGCAGCGGAAGAAGTGAAGCGGAATGCTCAGAAAGAATCAAAGCTGATTATTAAAGAGGCTGAGAAAAACGCGGATCGAATTATTAATGAATCCTTATCTAAATCAAGAAAAATTGCTATGGAAATTGAAGAGCTAAAAAAACAATCAAAAGTATTCAGAACTCGTTTCCAAATGCTTATAGAGGCACAACTTGACCTGCTTAAAAATGATGATTGGGATCATTTATTAGAATATGAGGTTGAGCCTATTTTTGGAGAAACAGAAGAATCCAAAAGTTAAACTTGACTTTTTTAATTTCAATCGCATATAATACGAAAACATAGATATGTTTTTGCTCTAATAATACAAATACTAAATATAACTGTGATAGGGACAGTAGTCTTTTATTTTCTTTATATTAGCGAATCGAGGATGGTGTAAGCTCGACATAAAGATAAAAGATGAACATCACCCTTGAGTTCCAGGCTGAACATGTTACCATTAGTAAGCTGTGGCGTATATATTCACGTTACGAATACTAGAGTGGATTAAAGTAGTGTATTTAATCTAGTAGGGTGGTACCGCGAGAAAACCTTCTCGTCCCTTTTGGGATGAGAAGGTTTTTTGTGTTGTATTAGATAGAATTTTTAAAACATTTACTTATTTTGATCAACAATTTAATGAAAAAAGAGCTATTAAAATAACTGGAGGAATTAGTGATGGAATACAAAGATACCCTTCTGATGCCGAAAACTGAGTTTCCAATGCGTGGAAACCTACCTAACAGAGAGCCGTTAATGCAAGAAAAATGGGATAAGATGAATATCTACGAAATGGTACAAGAACGAACAAAAGATCGTCCACTGTTTGTTTTACATGATGGACCTCCATATGCAAATGGAGACATTCATATGGGGCATGCATTAAATAAAATCTTAAAAGATTTTATTGTGCGTTTTAAATCTACGAGTGGGTATTGTGCACCATATGTTCCGGGTTGGGATACACATGGTTTACCAATTGAGACAGCTCTTACAAAAAATAAGAAAGTAAAAAGAAAAGAGATGTCTGTTGCTGAATTTCGTAAGCTTTGTGAGGAATACGCTTGGGAACAAATTAATGGTCAACGTGAGCAGTTTAAACGCTTAGGGGTTCGTGGGGATTGGGAAAACCCATATGTAACCTTGAAGCCTGAATATGAAGCACAACAAATTAAAGTTTTTGGTGAGATGGCGAAAAAAGGCTATATTTATAAAGGGTTAAAACCTGTATACTGGTCACCATCAAGTGAATCAGCACTCGCTGAAGCAGAAATTGAATATCAAGATAAACGCTCTCCATCGATTTATGTTGCCTTCCCTGTAAAAGATGGAAAAGGCGTATTATCTCATGATGAGAAAATTATCATCTGGACAACAACTCCTTGGACAATGCCAGCAAATTTAGGAATTTCAGTACATCCAGAGTTAGAATATAGTGTTGTAGCTGCTAATGGTGAAAAGTATGTTGTTGCGTCTGAACTAGTTGAATCTGTTGCAACAACTATTGGTTGGGAAAGTTATGAAGTTGACCGTAAGTTAAAAGGTATTGAATTAGACCGTGTAACGGCAAAACACCCAATTTATGACCGAGAATCACTTGTTATGCTAGGTGAGCATGTTACAAGTGATGGAGGAACAGGTTGTGTTCACACTGCTCCAGGTCATGGAGAAGATGACTTTATTGTTGGACAGCAATACGGACTAGATGTATTATGTCCAGTTGATGAAAAAGGATATATGACAAAAGAAGCACCAGGGTTTGAAGGGCTTTTCTATGATGAAGCAAATAAGCCAATCACTGAAAAACTTCAAGAAGTGGGCGCATTACTGAAGCTTCAATTTATTACACACTCTTATCCACATGATTGGAGAACGAAAAAGCCAACAATATTCCGTGCTACTGCACAATGGTTTGCATCAATAAAAGATTTTCGTGAAGATCTTTTAAAAGCTGTTAATGATACAAAATGGGTCCCGGCATGGGGGGAAACTCGTCTTTACAACATGGTTCGTGATCGTGGAGATTGGTGTATTTCCCGTCAACGTGCTTGGGGTGTCCCGATTCCTGTGTTTTACGCAGAAAATGGTGAACCAATCATTACGGATGAAACAATTGAGCATGTGTCAAACTTATTCCGTGATCATGGTTCTAATATTTGGTTCGAACGCGAAGCAAAAGACCTTTTACCAGATGGTTTTTCACATAAAGGAAGCCCTAACGGTAAGTTTACAAAAGAAAATGATATTATGGATGTTTGGTTTGATTCAGGATCTTCCCACCAAGCGGTACTTTTAGAAAGAGAAGATCTTCAAAGACCAGCAGACTTGTATTTAGAAGGATCTGACCAGTATCGTGGTTGGTTTAACTCTTCTTTATCAACAGCAGTTGCTGTGACTGGCAAAGCTCCATATAAAGGTGTCCTAAGTCATGGTTTTGCTCTTGATGGTGAAGGTCGAAAAATGAGTAAATCTTTAGGAAACACTGTTGTACCTGCTAAAGTTATGAACCAATTAGGTGGAGATATTCTTCGTCTATGGGTTGCTTCAGTTGATTATCAAGCAGATGTTCGTGTTTCTGACGCAATTTTAAAGCAAGTTGCTGAGGTTTACCGTAAAATTCGTAATACATTCCGTTTCCTTCTGGGTAACTTAAGTGATTTTAACCCAGCAACTGATTCGGTTAGCTTAGAGAACCTTAGAGATGTAGATCGATATATGCTTGTAAAACTAAATAAGCTAACAAAACGAGTAAAAGAAGCTTATGAACAATATGAATTTGCTGCGATTTATCATGCTGTTCATAATTTCTGTACGATTGAATTAAGCTCATTCTATTTAGATTTTGCAAAAGATGTACTTTATATTGAGTCAAAAGAAAATCAGGAACGTCGTGCGATTCAAACTGTACTACACGAAACATTATTATCACTTGTTAAATTAGTAACACCAATTCTTCCGCACACTGCCGATGAAGTTTGGGAGCATATTGATTCTGTAACAGAAGAGAGTGTGCAGCTTGTTGACATGCCGGAAGTAAAAGAATATGAAAAATCAGATGAACTTGAGAAAAAATGGGATGCATTTATGACATTGCGTGATGATGTTTTAAAAGCATTAGAAGTGGCTCGTAATGAGAAAGTAATCGGAAAGTCGTTAACAGCAAGTATTGCTCTTTATCCAAATGCGGAGTCAAAAGCATTACTTGATTCAGTTGATGAAGACTTAAAGCAATTATTTATCGTTTCAGGCTTTACTATTGCTGGGGATTTTGACAATGCACCTGAAAATGCTCAGGTCTTTGATACAGTGAAAATTGTGATAACACCAGCAGAAGGTAAAACATGTGATCGTTGTTGGATCGTTACACCAGAAGTTGGTCAAGTTGAAGAACATCCAACACTATGTCAGCGATGTGCTTCAATTGTTAAGGATCATTATTAAGATTTAATAAGAGCCTATTTCTTTAATGTGTTAATTGCCTATTAAAGAATAGGCTCTTTTTCTTTTGTACATAACTATGTCAAATCCTAAAAAGTATAGTCTACAGACTATATCCGGAAGTATAAAGCCCAATTTCACAGAAAAAGGTTTTAAAGAGTAAATTCATGGGTAAAAAATACTCATTCAGACAAATGGAAAGAAAGTTAACAAAGTTAGCAGCCATTACAATCACAGGAAAATTCTTATCAGGGTGAGCAATGGATTTTTCGGGCAAAACTAATGTTAACATCATGAGAAGGATAAGGAGTTGTCCATCTTGAATAAATTTTCTGGTATTCGTTACGAATTACAATTGATGAGAGAAGAACTGCGAGCTAGATTATTCAATCACAGTTTGTTTGATATGACTTTAGACGAAGATTACAATAAAAGTCATACATTAATGCATCATATTAAAGAGGAACTTCAAGATGTAGAACGTGCCTTAATGAAAATTGAAAAAGGACTTTACGGGTATTGTGAAGATACCGGTGAAGAAATTCCTTTTGAAAAATTAAGGATACTCCCAACAGCAAGAACAAAATACGATTTCTTTTTTCAAGAATTATTTGAACGAAAATCTCTCCCTCAACACGACTATACTCATGAAGAAACTTATATCACAGGCAGTGATTTCTGACCATCATTGATTTTTGCAACAGCCCAAATTACTTTTTAATTTGGGCTGTAATAATTAATAAATTGTTTTATACAAGCTATACTTCTCCTAATAACTTACGCTTTTGTTCTGATTATGGTACAATTTCTTAGGATAAACCCGAAAATAGAAATTAGAAAGTTGGGGGAAGAACGTGTATTATTACATAATTGCTGCTGTAATTATTTTAATTGACCAAGTCACGAAGTGGTTAATCGTAAAAAACATGCAAATTGGTGAGAATATTACTGTAATAGAAAATTTCTTCTACATTACATCCCATCGGAATCGCGGAGCAGCTTGGGGAATTTTGGAAGGGCAAATGTGGTTTTTCTATATTATAACGGCTGTTGTTATAGTAGGGTTAATTTTTTATATTCAAAAACATACAAAGAATAATAAGGTAATGGGTGTGGCGCTTGGCTTTATGCTAGGTGGTGCAATTGGTAATTTCATTGACCGTTTATTTCGGAAAGAAGTTGTCGATTTTATTAATACATACATTTTTTCTTATGACTTCCCAATTTTCAATATAGCAGATTCTGCTCTTTGTATTGGGGTAGCTTTATTATTTATTCATATGTTGTTTTTTGAAGGGAAACAAGAGAAGGAGCAAGCATAAATGGACATCGTTGAATTACAAGTTAGTGAAGAGCATAAAAACGAACGAATTGATAAGTTTTTGTCTACTTCAAACGAAGAATGGTCAAGAACTCAAGTTCAAATTTGGATAAAAGATGGTTTTGTGAAGGTAAATGAAAAGACCATTAAGACGAATTACAAATGTCAAGTGGATGATAAAGTAGTTTTAGAAATACCTGACCCAGAACCTCTTGATGTAGTAGCCGAAGAAATGGATCTTGATATATATTATGAGGATCAAGATGTGTTAGTTGTTAATAAACCAAAAGGAATGGTTGTTCATCCAGCACCTGGTCATATGAATGGTACCCTTGTTAACGGTTTAATGGCACATTGCAAGGATCTTTCAGGGATCAATGGCGTTTTAAGGCCGGGAATAGTCCATCGAATTGACAAAGACACTTCCGGATTATTAATGGTTGCTAAAAACGATATGGCACATGAATCTTTAGTTCAGCAGCTTGTCGACAAAACGGTAACAAGACGTTATAAAGCAATTGTACATGGCAGCATTCAACATGATCATGGAACAATCAATGCACCAATTGGCCGTGATAAAACAGATCGTCAGAGTATGACGGTAACAAATGTTAGCAGTAAAGAAGCAGTCACACATTTTCATGTGTTAGAGAGATTTGATAACTTTACGTATATCGAATGTCAGCTTGAAACTGGAAGAACCCATCAAATTCGTGTCCATATGAAGTATATAGGCTTTCCGTTAGTTGGTGATCCGAAATACGGGCCGAAAAAAACACTAGACATAAATGGACAAGCACTTCATGCAGGTATCCTAGGGTTTGAACACCCTCGGACTAAAGAATATCTTGAGTTTGAAGCGCCATTACCTAATGAATTTGAAGAAGTATTAAATAGTATTAAAAATAATCGTTGACACATTTCTACATGTTTGTCATAATGTAATTAACTTAATAAGAACCTTTAACACAGTCCCGTGAGGCTGAGAAGGAAAACGGATAAAGACCATAGTCTATATTGGCTTAGTCTAGCTATGTCTTCGTTAACCCTCTCATAAAATCGGTGAGAGGGTTTTTCGTTTTTCAAGGTTATATTTTGAATTTCTACATGTGGAGAAACGAAAGGAGATTATAAAATGTCTCAAAAAGCAGTTTTATTAGATGAACAAGCAATTCGTCGTGCTTTAACAAGAATTGCTCATGAAATTATTGAGAGAAACAAGGGAATTGAAGACAGCATTTTAGTTGGCATTAAAACAAGAGGGATTTACCTCGCCAATCGACTTGCCGAACGAATTGAACAAATAGAAGGTAAAAAAATCGCAATTGGTGAACTGGATATAACACTATATCGTGATGATCTTACGAAGAAAACAGAAGACCTAGAACCGCTTGTAAAAGGTTCTGATATCCCTGTAGATGTAACAAATCAAAAAGTGATTTTGGTTGACGATGTACTATATACTGGCAGAACTGTTAGAGCTGCGATGGATGCACTTGTTGATATTGGAAGACCTGCAAATATACAACTAGCTGTATTAGTTGACAGAGGACACCGTGAACTTCCGATAAGAGCAGATTATGTAGGGAAAAACATTCCAACATCGAGCTCAGAAAAAATTGTCGTTGAATTAAATGAAGCTGATAAAAAAGACCAAGTAACTATTCACGAAAATTAAATAAAACCCTTTTAAGAACAGTCCAGAGAGGCTGCAAAGGGGCGCACATTGGAAGGTGGTCATTAGAATAATGATTGCTGGCCTCTTTGTACCTCTTTGCCTTAGGATTAAGCAAAGAGGTTTTTTTATGGACATAAAAAGCGTTACTTGAGTGAATGGTCGGAAACACAATTCAAAGATTACCGCTATTATAATAAAATTACGATTCTTTCACACATTATAACTAACAAGAATGATGCATATTGGAGGACATAACATGAAAGAAGATCAAATTGTTTTAGATGTAAAAGATACACCAAAACCAATGACCTGGCTTGCACTTAGCTTTCAACATTTGTTTGCCATGTTTGGCGCAACAATTCTAGTACCATTTTTAGTGGAGCTAGACCCAGCTGTAGCACTTATCTCAAGTGGATTAGGAACTATTGCATTTTTACTCATTACAAAAGGTCAGGTACCAGCGTATTTAGGATCGTCCTTCGCATTCATTACGCCAATTATTGTGGCAAAATCAACAGCAGGTGTTGGAGCTGCGATGGTAGGGAGCTTCTTAGCTGGTCTTGTATACGGAATTATTGCTTTACTTATTAAAGGGACTGGTCATAAATGGATAATGAAAATACTTCCGCCAGTAGTTGTAGGACCTGTCATTATCGTTATTGGATTGGGATTAGCAGCAACTGCGGTAGGTATGGCGACAAATAACCCTGCCGGCGATTATAGCTTAAAACATTTCTCGGTTGCGTTGGTAACATTGTTAATCACAATTTTATGTTCAATCTTTCTAAAAGGATTTTTCAACTTAATACCAGTACTTATTGGAATAGCAGGCGGCTATTTCTACTCACTAGCGATTGGAATTATTGATTTTTCAAGCGTAATAGCAGCAAACTGGATTCAAGTACCAAACTTTGTTATACCTTTTGTAAACTACACTCCATCAATCACACTTGATATTGTATTACTTATGGTACCTGTAGTTGTCGTAACAATCTCAGAACATATTGGACACCAACTAGTTTTAGGGAAAGTTGTTGGAAGAGATTATATTGAAAAACCAGGCTTACATCGTTCGATTTTAGGAGATGGTGTAGCTACAATGATTGCTGCTTTAATCGGGGGACCACCGAACACAACATATGGAGAAAACATTGGTGTTCTGGCAATTACAAGAGTTTATAGTGTGTTTGTTATTGCAGGAGCCGCAGTACTAGCCATTTTGTTTGGATTTATTGGAAAGATATCAGCATTTATCAGTTCAATCCCGACACCTGTTATGGGTGGAGTATCCATTCTACTATTTGGTATCATCGCATCATCTGGATTACGTATGATGATAGACAGCAAACTTGATCTTGGAAATAAACGCAACTTAATTATAGCATCTGTTATATTAGTAATTGGAATTGGAGAAGCAACGCTTAAGATTGGAAATTTCGACCTTCATGGGATGGCATTAGCAGCAATAATTGGTATTGTATTAAATTTAGTTCTACCTTATGATAAGGACGAATCAATTAATAATGAAACGGCATAAGAAAATGGCTTAGATCTTTTAATGAAAAGTCCAGAGAGGCTTAAAAGGGTGTAAGGCAAACAAAGGTATTTCTATACCTTCATTTGCTCTACCTTCAAACACCCTGATTTAGTAAATCAGGGTGTTTTTCTATAAAAAGAGACTTATTAAAACAAGATTATAGGAGTGGTTGGGCATGTCAAATCTATTAACTATGAACCAGCTTACAAATGAAGAAATTCACGCCATCTTAGAGGATGCAGAGCAGTATAAATCAGGGCAAGGTTGGAAGGCTCTAGATACAGTGTTTGTCTCAAATTTGTTTTTTGAGCCAAGTACAAGAACAAGATTCAGCTTTGAAGTAGCTGAAAAGAAGTTAGGGCTTCAAGTCTTAAATTTTACAGCAGAACATTCTAGTGTGCAAAAAGGTGAAACTTTATATGATACGGTTAAAACTCTTGAGTCAATTGGGGCAAATGCAGTAGTCATTAGGCATCAACAAGATCACTTTTTTGATGATTTGGTCGGAAAGGTATCAATACCAGTGATTAATGCAGGAGATGGTTGTGGTCATCACCCTACACAATCATTACTTGATTTACTAACAATTAAACAAGAGTTTGGACAGTTTAAAGATTTGACAATATCAATACATGGTGATATTCGACACAGTCGTGTTGCAAGGTCAAATGCGGAAGTATTAACAAGGCTTGGAGCAAGGGTGTTATTTTCTGGACCTGCTAAATGGCAAGATCCATTAAACACATATGGAGAATATGTCGAAGTTGACGAAGCAATCCAACAGTCAGATGTTGTGATGCTTCTTAGAATACAGCATGAGCGACACGAAGAAAAAGCATCAGCACAAGATTATCTACAGCAATATGGTTTAACAAAAGAAAGAGAAAAACAAATGAAACAACATGCCATTATCATGCATCCAGCTCCAGTAAATCGTGGTGTTGAAATTAATGGTGATTTAATAGAATGCGAACGTTCTAGAATATTTAAACAAATGGAAAATGGTGTTTTTGCTAGAATGGCTGTTTTAAAGAGAGCTTTACAACAAATTGAGCAAAATCAGGAGGTAATGAAACATGCTATTTATTCTTAAAAATGGATTAATTTTAGATGAGCTTGGTGAGTTGAAAAAGTCTGATGTGAAGGTGGAAGACGGAGAGATACTTGAGATTGGAGAAAATCTTTCTACAGACGGATGTGAAATCATTTCAGTTGATGGAAAGTTGGTTTCAGCAGGTTTTATTGACCTTCACGTCCATCTAAGAGAGCCAGGTGGCGAGCACAAAGAAACAATCGAAACAGGTACACAGAGTGCAGCAAAAGGCGGATTTACAACAATAGCTCCAATGCCAAATACTCGCCCAGTTCCTGACACCAAAGAGCAAATGGAATGGTTGCAAAATCGAATTAAAGAAACTGGGGTTGTAAAAGTTCTTCCATATGCTTCGATTACAACAAGACAGTTAGGTGAAGAATTAACAGACTTCCAAGGATTAAAAAACGCAGGTGCATTTGCCTTCACGGATGATGGTGTTGGTGTACAATCTGCTGGCAAAATGTTAGAAGCAATGAAACAGGCAGCTTCGATCGGTGCAGCAATTGTGGCACACTGCGAAGAAAATACATTAATTAACAAAGGTTCAGTACATGAAGGTGAATTTTCTAAAAAACATGGTATTAATGGGATTCCTTCTGTATGTGAGTCTGTACATATCGCGAGGGATATCCTTCTAGCGGAAGCTGCAGGCTGCCACTATCATGTGTGTCATATCAGTACAAAAGAGTCTGTACGTGTAGTAAGAGATGCAAAACGTGCCGGAATAAACGTAACAGCTGAAGTAACACCACATCACTTATTATTATGTGAAGAAGATATTCCTGGCCTTGATCCGAATTTTAAAATGAACCCTCCTTTAAGAGGAAAAGCAGATCAAGAAGCTTTAATAGAAGGATTATTAGATGGAACAATTGACTTTATTGCAACAGACCATGCACCACATGCAGCAGAAGAAAAAGCAGAAGGCATGCAGTTAGCACCATTTGGAATTGTGGGATTAGAAACAGCATTTCCACTACTTTATACACATTTCGTACTAACGAAGAAATTTACACTAAAGCAACTTGTAGACTTCTTGACAATTCAACCTGCAAAAGCATTTGGATTATCTGGAGGAGTGCTTGAAGTTGGAGCTGCTGCTGATATTACAGTGGTAGATTTGGAAACAGAATCATCAATTAACCCAAGTGAATTTTTATCAAAAGGCAAAAATACACCATTCACAGGCTGGACTTGCAAAGGTTGGCCAACCACAACAATCGTAGATGGAAACATTATATGGGAAAAGGGAGGCATCACAGTATGAAAAGACAACTAATCTTAGAAGATGGAACAGTATTTTTGGGTGAAGCATTTGGAAGTGATAAGGAAAATTTTGGAGAAGTAGTATTTAACACAGGGATGACAGGGTACCAAGAAATCCTTTCAGATCCATCATATTGTGGACAAATCGTCACTTTAACGTATCCTTTAATCGGGAACTATGGCATTAACAGAGATGATTTCGAAACAATTACGCCATTTATAAACGGATTTGTTGTAAAGGAATTCTGTGACTATCCTTCTAACTGGAGAAGTGAATATACAATTGATGAGTATTTTAAAATGAAAAACATTCCTGGAATCTCAGGCATTGATACTCGTAAGCTTACAAGAATTATTCGTATGCACGGTACATTAAAAGGAGCAATTTGCTCAGCAGATGCAAATCCAGAAGAAGTAATTAGTAAGCTAAAAGGAACGCAACTTCCTACAGATCAAGTACAAGCTGTTTCAACAAAAACAGCCTATCCAAGCCCAGGCAGAGGACATCGTGTAGTGTTAGTTGATTTTGGAATGAAGCATGGTATTTTAAGAGAATTAAATAAACGTAACTGTGACATTGTTGTTGTACCTCATAATGTAACAGCCGAGGAAGTACTACAACTTAAACCAGATGGTATTATGCTATCAAATGGTCCAGGAGATCCAAAAGATGTACCAGAAGCAATTGAAATGATCAAAGGAATTCTTGGTAAAGTTCCATTATTCGGAATTTGTTTAGGTCACCAATTATTTGCCTTAGCTTGTGGTGCAGATTCAGAAAAAATGAAATTCGGTCATCGTGGGTCAAACCACCCGGTAAAAGAATTAAGCACAGGGAAAGTTGATATTACTTCACAAAACCATGGATATACAGTTAGAGAAGATTCAATTAAGGATACAGATTTAGAAGTAACACATGTTGCATTAAATGATGGAACAGTAGAAGGTCTCAAACATAAACAAGCACCTGCATTCACAGTTCAATACCATCCAGAGGCTTCACCAGGCCCTGAGGACGCGAACGGATTATTTGATCAATTTATAAACTTGATGAATGAAGCTAATAAGAAAGAAGGGGTTCTATAATGCCAAAACGTACAGACATCAATAAAATTCTTGTTATCGGTTCAGGTCCAATCGTCATTGGTCAAGCAGCAGAGTTTGATTATGCTGGAACACAAGCATGTATCGCATTAAAAGAAGAAGGATATGAAGTAGTTCTTGTTAACTCAAACCCAGCAACAATTATGACGGATACAGAAATTGCAGATAAAGTATATATCGAGCCTCTTACGGTTGAATTTTTAAGCAACATTATTCGTAAAGAACGTCCAGATGCCCTTGTTCCAACTTTAGGAGGGCAAACGGGTCTTAACATGGCCGTTCAATTAGCAGAATCAGGTGTACTTGATGAATGTGGAGTGGAAATTTTAGGTACTAAGCTTTCCGCAATCCAACAAGCAGAAGATCGTGATTTATTCAGAAGATTAATGAATGAATTAAATGAGCCTGTACCTGAAAGTGAAATTATCCATAACTTAGATGAAGCTTTTGCGTTTGTTAATCAAATCGGATATCCAGTTATCGTAAGACCTGCCTATACATTAGGTGGAACTGGTGGAGGTATTTGTGAAAATGAAGAAGATCTTATCGAAATTGTTACAAGTGGATTAAAAAACAGCCCTGTAACACAATGTCTTCTTGAAAAAAGTATTGCTGGATTTAAAGAAATTGAATATGAGGTAATGCGTGACTCAAATGACCATGCCATTGTTGTTTGTAACATGGAAAACTTTGATCCAGTAGGTGTTCATACAGGTGACTCAATCGTTTTTGCACCAAGTCAAACGTTAAGTGACCGTGAATATCAAATGCTGCGAAACGTATCATTAAAGATTATCCGTGCATTGAAAATTGAAGGTGGCTGTAATGTTCAGCTAGCACTTGATCCAGACAGCTTTAAATACTACATTATTGAGGTTAACCCACGTGTAAGTAGGTCATCTGCGTTAGCTTCTAAAGCAACTGGATATCCAATCGCTAAATTAGCAGCGAAAATTGCTGTTGGTTTAACACTAGATGAAATGAAAAACCCTGTTACAGGGAGAACATATGCATGCTTTGAGCCAGCATTAGATTATATCGTATCAAAGATCCCACGCTGGCCTTTTGATAAGTTTGAGTCTGCAAACCGCCGTTTAGGAACTCAAATGAAAGCAACTGGTGAGGTTATGGCGATCGGTCGTACACTTGAGGAATCACTCTTAAAAGCAGTTCGTTCACTCGAGTCTGATGTAGATTATCTTCGTTTAAAAGATGCTGAACAATTCACAGACGAACTAATTGAAAAGCGTATCCGTAAAGCTGGTGATGAGCGCCTATTTTATATCGCTGAAGCTCTTAGAAGAGGTGTTACGAAAGAAACCATTCATGAGTGGAGCCAAATTGACTTATTTTTCTTAATGAAGATTGAAAAAATTATTGCATTTGAAAAAAATCTTCAAGAAAACCCTTATGAATTAACAACATTACAAACAGCTAAAGAAATGGGCTTTGCAGATTCTGAGATTGCTAAGCTTTGGAATACAAATGATCGTGAAGTTTATGAATTAAGAAAACAAGCAAATATTATCCCAGTTTATAAAATGGTTGATACATGTGCAGCGGAATTTGAATCTGCAACACCATACTTCTATGGATCATATGAAGACGAAAACGAATCAATTGTAACTGAGCGTGAAAGTGTTGTTGTTTTAGGCTCAGGTCCAATCCGAATTGGTCAAGGTGTTGAGTTCGATTATGCAACGGTTCACTCTGTATGGGCAATTAAAGAAGCAGGGTATGAAGCGATCATTGTAAATAACAATCCTGAAACTGTTTCAACAGATTTCAGTATTTCTGACAAGCTTTATTTTGAACCATTAACAATTGAAGATGTTATGCATATCATCGATTTAGAAAAACCAAAGGGTGTTGTTGTTCAATTCGGTGGTCAAACAGCTATTAATCTAGCGGATGAGTTACAAGCTCGAGGTGTAAAAATACTTGGAACATCTTTGGAAGATTTAGATCGTGCGGAAGATCGTGATAAATTTGAACATACTTTAGCTACTCTTGGAATTCCTCAACCACATGGAAAAACAGCTACTTCTGTAGACCAGGCTGTGAAAATTGCAGAAAACATTGGTTATCCAGTATTAGTAAGACCATCTTATGTACTAGGTGGACGTGCAATGGAAATTGTTTACCAAGAGGCTGAGCTTTTACACTATATGAATAATGCTGTAAAAATAAATCCGCAACATCCTGTATTGATTGATAAATATCTAACAGGTAAAGAAATTGAAGTTGATGCAATTTCTGATGGAGAAACAGTTCTTATACCTGGAATTATGGAGCATATTGAACGTGCAGGTGTTCACTCAGGAGATTCAATTGCTGTATACCCGCCGCAATCTTTATCTGAAGAAATTAAAAATAGTATTATTGACTACACAATTAAACTTGCTAAAGGGTTAAATATTATTGGATTGCTAAATATCCAATTCGTATTATCAAAAGGAGCGATTTACGTACTAGAAGTAAATCCTCGCTCAAGCCGTACGGTACCATTTTTAAGCAAAATTACCGGAGTACCGATGGCTAATTTAGCAACAAAAGTAATACTTGGTGCAAAACTTGAGGAACTTGGCTATGAAACAGGATTACATCCAGAAAGTGCAGGTGTGTATGTAAAAGCTCCTGTCTTCTCATTCGCTAAGTTACGCCGAGTGGACATCACATTAGGACCTGAGATGAAATCAACAGGAGAAGTAATGGGTAAAGACATTACTCTTGAGAAAGCTCTTTATAAAGCACTTGTTGCATCTGGAATTCAGATTAAAAACCATGGATCAGTTTTATTAACAGTAGCGGATAAAGATAAAGAAGAAGGTTTAGAGATTGCTAGAAGATTCCACCAAATTGGATATCAAATTCTTGCGACAAGTGGAACCGCAGATTATTTAAGAACCTACAATATTCCGGCGAAAGTTGTTAATAAAATTGGTGCGTCTGAACCGAATTTATTAGATGTTATTCGTAAAGGTGAAGCACAGTTTGTGATCAATACGTTAACAAAAGGAAAACAGCCAGCGAGAGACGGATTTAAAATTCGCCGTGAATCAGTAGAAAATGGAATTCCTTGTTTAACTTCATTAGATACAGCAGTTGCGATTTTACGTGTACTAGAGTCGATGACATTCTCTACAGATACGATGCCAAAGATCAACAAGCAGCTAGAGGTGAGCTTAACGTGATAAAAAAAGAACTAATGGTCGTGACAAAACACGAAAAAATTGCAGAACATATTTTTCAGCTAACACTACAAGGTGAACTTGTTTTAGAGATGGGTAACCCAGGTCAGTTTGTTCATTTAAAGGTGTCTGAGGGTAGCACACCTCTATTAAGAAGACCGATTAGCATTTCTGAAATTAATAAAGATAAAAAGCAATTCACAATGATATATAGAGCAGAAGGGGCTGGTACTCAGCTCCTTTCTAAAAAGGTCGTTGAAAACGTAGTGGATGTTTTAGGACCATTAGGGAATGGATTTCCAATTGATTCAGTTGAAAGTGGACAGATAGCTTTGTTAGTTGGTGGAGGAATAGGTGTTCCTCCTTTACTTGAACTATCAAGGCAATTAGTTGCAAAGGGTGTAAAGGTGCAGCATGTATTAGGGTTTCAAACAAATAATGCTGTCTTTTTAGAAGAAGAGTTTGCTAAACTTGGAACAACAATTATAACAACGGATGATGGATCTTATGGATATAAAGGATTTGTTACAGATGCCATTAAAGATCACAACCTGCAGTTTGATACAATGTTTACTTGTGGTCCAACACCAATGTTAAGAGCACTAGAAAAGCTTCATGGACAGAAACCTTTGTTTCTATCATTAGAAGAAAGAATGGGCTGTGGAGTTGGAGCTTGTTTTGCATGTGTTTGTCATACAGGAGATGACCCTACTGGAACAAGTTATAAAAAAGTATGTAGTGATGGGCCTGTGTTTAAGGCTGGAGAGGTGGTTTTATAACATGCTAGACATCAACTTACCCGGTTTGTCACTTAAAAATCCTATCATGCCTGCATCAGGATGCTTTGGCTTTGGTAGAGAATATAGTAAGTTTTATGACTTGAGTCAGCTTGGATCAATAATGATTAAAGCCAGTACACAGGAGCCCCGATTTGGTAATCCTACTCCTCGTGTAGCTGAGACAGAAGCAGGCATGTTAAATGCTATTGGACTACAAAACCCCGGTGTTCATAAAGTCATTTCAGAAGAGCTTGCTTGGCTTGAGCAGTATGATGTTCCGATTATCGCAAATGTAGCAGGCTCTCAAATTGAGGACTATGTATATGTCGCAGAAAAGATCAGTCAGGCAAACAATGTACATGCTCTTGAATTAAATATTTCATGTCCTAATGTAAAAACAGGTGGCATTGCATTTGGAACAATTCCTGAAGTTGCAGCACAGTTAACAAAAGCTGTGAAAGAGGTATCAGCTGTACCTGTTTATGTGAAATTATCACCTAACGTTGCGAACATCGTTGAAATGGCAAAAGCTATTGAAGATGCAGGTGCTGATGGTTTAACAATGATTAACACTTTAATAGGAATGAGACTTGACCTTAAAACAGGTAAGCCAGTTATTGCAAATAAAACTGGTGGGTTATCAGGTCCAGCTATTAAACCAGTAGCTATACGCATGATTTATGAAGTAAGTCAAGCTGTATCAATTCCGGTCATTGGCATGGGTGGCGTGCAAAACGTTGATGATGTGATTGAATTCTTATATGCTGGAGCAAGTGCTGTTGCTGTTGGTACTGCTAATTTTGTTAATCCATTTGTATGTCCGGAAATTATCGAGCAGTTGCCAGCAAGATTAAATGAACTTGGTTTTGAACATGTTACGGAATGTATCGGAAGGAGTTGGAAGGCTAATGCAAAGACCGCTCATTATAGCTCTTGATTTTAAAGATCAGCAAGAGGTAAAAGAATTTTTACAGCACTTTCAACAAGAACAGTTATTTGTCAAGGTAGGTATGGAATTATTTTATCAGGAAGGTCCTGAGATTATTTCCTATCTTAAAAAACTTGGCCACAACATCTTTTTAGACCTAAAGCTTCACGACATTCCGAATACAGTTAAACAAGCAATGCGTGGGTTAGCCAAGCTTGATGTGGACATTGTAAATGTGCATGCTGCAGGCGGAAAGAGAATGATGGAAGCAGCTATTGAAGGACTTGAGGCAGGAACTCAAGAAGGTAAAAAAAGACCAATATGTATTGCTGTTACTCAGTTAACTAGTACTTCTCAAGATATGATGCATGAAGAGCTATTAATTAATGAAGATATCAATAATGTTGTTCTTCATTATGCACAAATGGCAAAAGAAAGCGGCTTAGATGGAGTGGTTTGTTCTACTCATGAAGTAGAAACATTAAATGCAAAGCTTGGATCTTCTTTTATGACTGTCACACCGGGAATTCGTTTGAAGGAAGATTCGACAGATGATCAAACTAGAATAGCTAGTCCAGACCAAGCACGTCGTCTAGGTTCGACAGCTATTGTAGTCGGAAGAAGCATAACAAAACAAAACAATCCATATGAGGCATATTTAAAAGTGAAAAAAGCTTGGGAGGAATCAGAGGAATGAAACAAACGATTGCAAAAAACCTATTAGAAATTAAGGCAGTTTATCTCCAACCAAATGACCCCTTCACTTGGTCCAGTGGATTAAAGTCACCAATTTACTGTGATAATCGTCTTACATTATCATTTCCTTCTATTCGTACTCAAATAGCTGAAGGTCTTATTGATTTAATAAAAGAGCATTACCCTGAGGTTGAAGTGATCGCAGGGACTGCAACTGCAGGTATCCCTCACGCTGCATGGGTAAGTGATAAAATGGATTTACCAATGGTTTATGTTCGAAGCAAGGCAAAGGGACATGGTAAAGGAAATCAAATTGAAGGACAAGTTAAGCGAAATCAGAAGGTAGTGGTTGTGGAAGATTTGATTTCAACTGGCGGAAGTGCCATTACAGCTGTTGAAGCTCTTCGTGAAGCAGGCTGTGAGGTTTTAGGGATCGTAGCGATTTTTACATATGATCTTGCACTTGGAAAATCAAAACTGGAAGAAGCGAATATTAAAGCACAATCGTTATGTGACTATAACACTTTAGTTGAAGTTGCTGCTAAAGAAGGTTATGTAACAGAGCAGGACATTAGTAAATTAAAAATGTGGAGAGAAGATCCATCTTCTGAACGCTGGCTTAATGTATAACAAATAAATGTAAGTAAAAAGCGTCTTTTATCGTATGCTCAAATAACGTTCATTAACGTGGAAGGATGCAATAAAAAGGCGCTTTTAAATTTTTGATAGAATTAGAAAGAAGGAACTAAACGAAATAATTAGAAATACGATTAAGTAGCTTGGATAAATGAAACGTTCAGGAATTTTCACCTTTTTTAATAAGCTCCATACTGCTATACCAAGGATAGCAAAAATGAAGGAATGCCTTACAGCTTTTAACTGATTCAATAGTTCTTTACTTGGCTTGTACATAAAAATATGAGCGATACTGAGACAAAATAGATAAAAACCAATGAAGACTAAACAAATATTAGCCACGATCTCCCACATAACAATCCTCCTTACACCTTCTATTAAATAGTACAAGTTTATGTATATGATTTTGCTTTTATGATTTATTATAAGAATTTAAGATATTGAATAAAAATTATTAATCCGATAAGTAAACTCGGGTTGACATTTGTTATAATTGTGTTAAAATTTTGAATCAAATAGCATATTATCATAGTAGGTGTGAGTAAGAAAATGCTGGGACAGTAATAGTAACGCTTTTTATACGATCACAAAGTTTAAAATTTTAATAAAAATAATCTAGTAAATGTATTGTCAAATCACAGATAAGGTGTATAATTCATACTATATTAATAGGTTTTACACTTAATCCCGAGTATTAATGTGTGAATAAACGGGATTCTAATTCCGAGTTGAGTAGTATGAGAGAAAGAGGTGAATCGTATGTTAACATATGAAAACTGGACAGAACAAACTGATTCATTTGAAGTTGATGAAACGTATAAAGGTGCACTTAATGTTTTAAATTGGGCATATGACCATTACGGTGAAGAGGTTGTATATGCTTGTAGCTTTGGAATTGAGGGGATCGTTCTAATTGACTTAATTTCTAAAGTGAAACCAGATGCTAAGATCGTTTTCCTTGATACAGATGTACATTTTAAGGAAACGTATGAATTAATTGATAAGGTAAAAGAAAAATATCCATCATTAAATATTGAATTAAAAAAGCCAAAATTAACACTTGAAGAACAAGCTGAGCAATATGGTGATAAATTATGGGAAACAAACCCTAATCAATGCTGTAACATCCGCAAAATTGTTCCTCTAACTGAAACATTAAATGGTGCAACAGCATGGATTTCAGGTTTAAGACGAGAACAGTCTGAAACAAGAAAGAATGTAAATTATATTAATAAGGACGAACGCTTTCATTCAGTAAAGGTTTGCCCGCTTATTCATTGGACGTGGAAGGATGTTTGGAGATACGTTCATAAAAATGACTTAATCTATAACCCTCTTCATGATAGAGGATATCCAAGTATCGGTTGTTTTCATTGTACAAAGCCTGCCTTTGATGAAAATGATTTAAGATCAGGTAGATGGTCAGGGCAAATGAAAACAGAATGTGGCCTCCACCAATAGGAGGATATAATCATGTTAGAAATCATTGCCATCATTATTAGCTTCTTTTTTGCAATGAACATTGGGGCGAGCGGTGCAGCTGCCTCAATGGGGGTTGCATATGGCTCAGGAGCGATTTTACGACCGAGAAATGCGCTTATATTATGTGGGATAGGGGTCATATTAGGAGCTGTTATTGGCGGTGGAGAAGTTGTCAAAACAATAAGTTCTGGAATCATTCCATCATCGCTTATATCGATAAAAATGGTTGTTATTATCCTCTTTTCAGCTACTTTTTCCTTATTCTTGTCCAATCTTTTAGGAATACCACTTTCTACAAGTGAGGTAACGGTGGGATCTGTAGTTGGTGTTGGTATAGCGTACCAAGCCTTATATGTTAATAATTTACTCTATATCATTATGTTTTGGATTATTGTTCCGATCGTTGCGTTTGCCATTGCCTTTCTTTTTATAAAAATCCTTCATTCCTTTAAGCTGACTCAAAAGTATAGCTTTGAAGGAAAGGTGATAACATATTTACTTATATTTGCTGGTTTCTTTGAAGCATTTTCAGCGGGGATGAATAACGTGGCAAATGCTGTTGGACCACTTGTAAGTGCTGGTATTCTAACGGTTTCAAAAGGAACATTAATTGGAGGAGTGTTTGTTGCTCTAGGTGCTCTTCTTTTAGGGAGACGTGTTTTAGAGACAAACGGTAAGAAAATAACGAGCTTCTCAAAAATTGAAGGTGTCTTGATTTCTGGTACTGGTGCTACGCTTGTTATTGTAGCTTCCATCTTTGGTATACCTGTGCCTCTTACTCAAATTACGACCTCGTCGATTTTAGGAATTGGTATTGCAAAATCTGGGTCAAACATCTTTCAACAAAAAATCGTAAAAAATATGCTTATGGTATGGTTAATTTCTCCACTTGTGTCACTAACGATGAGTTACTTCTTAGTGCAGTTGTTTATAGAAAGTGATTTATATACAATTTTTGTATTAGCAAGTCTTTTGCTAGCTACAATTGGCGCAAACACTTTAATGAAAGCAAGCAAACAAGAAAAGCGTGCTGTACACGAAGAAGGTGGAGGAATATAACTATTATTCCTATTAAACTGATTGGATTTCTGTAAGAATCAATCAGTTTAATAATTTTGGTCTATTACATTTTAATTGGAGGAAATGAAAATGAGCTTACTTCCACATGGAGGAACATTAATTCAAAAATTATCACTAGGAACAGATGTATCACATATTGAGAAAGAAATTGAACTAGATGCAATCTCTCTAAGTGATCTTGAACTAATTTCTATAGGTGGTTACAGCCCAATTGAAGGGTTCTTAACTCAAGAAGATTATGAGTCTGTAGTAGAGAATATGAAACTGAAAAATGGTGTGGTATGGAGTATCCCTATTACATTACCAGTATCAGAAGAGAAGGCATCTACTTTAGCAGTTGGTGACGAAGTTCGCCTTGTGCTTGATGAAGTTACATATGGCACAATTAAGGTTTCGGATATCTATACTCCTGATAAACAAAAAGAGGCAGTTAATGTTTATCGTACAGATGATCTTGCACATCCTGGTGTTAAGAAAATGTTCGAACGTGGTAATGTTTATGTTGGAGGAGAGGTAACATTAGTTCATCGCCCGGAAAAGAAATTTGCAGATTTCTATCTTGATCCTAAAGAATCAAGAGCTAAATTCGAAGAACTAAATTGGAAGACAATCGTAGGCTTCCAAACACGTAATCCTGTTCACCGTGCTCATGAATATATCCAGAAAACAGCATTAGAAACTGTAGATGGTTTATTCTTAAATCCATTAGTAGGGGAAACAAAATCTGATGATATTCCAGCACATATTCGTATGGAAAGCTATCAGGTTTTATTAAAAAACTATTATCCTTCAGATCGTGTACATTTAGCTGTATTCCCAGCTGCTATGCGATATGCTGGACCGCGTGAAGCGATTTTCCATGCCTTAGTTCGTAAGAATTATGGTTGTACACATTTTATTGTTGGTAGAGACCATGCTGGTGTAGGCGATTATTATGGAACTTATGATGCACAACTTATCTTTTCTAATTTTACTGCAGATGAATTAGGAATTACACCAATGTTCTTTGAGCATAGTTTCTATTGCATAAAATGTGAAGGTATGGCTTCATCAAAAACATGCCCACATGGTAAAGAAGACCGAGTTATTTTATCAGGTACAAAAGTACGTGAAATGCTTCGTAATGGTGAATTACCTCCTAGCACATTCAGCCGCAAAGAGGTTGTAGAAGTTTTAATTAGAGGTATGAAAGAAACGGTAAATGCATAAGGAGGTAGGAACAATGGCTGCAAATAACATTGTGTGGCATGATGCATCTGTCACAAAAGAAGAGAGAAGAAAGAAAAATAATTACGGAAGCTATGTTTTATGGTTTACTGGTCTTTCAGGGTCGGGTAAATCAACCCTTGCAAATGCCCTTGCAAGATACTTGTTTGAAAATAATATTCAAACCTATGTGTTAGATGGGGACAATATCCGTCATGGCTTAAATAAAGATTTAGGTTTTACTGATGAAGATCGCAAAGAAAATATTCGCCGAATTGGTGAGGTGTCAAAGCTGTTTGTTGATAGTGGGCAAATTGTGTTAACAGCGTTTATTTCACCATTCCGGGAAGATCGCCAGCAAGTAAAGGACATTCTTTCGG
Organism: Bacillus sp. AFS040349; assembly: GCF_002577655.1. Taxonomy (NCBI): domain Bacteria; kingdom Bacillati; phylum Bacillota; class Bacilli; order Caryophanales; family Bacillaceae; genus Bacillus; species Bacillus sp. AFS040349. The sequence continues at coordinate 29,035 of NZ_NUMC01000031.1, forward strand.
AAAATGAATTCTTCGAAGTATATGTAAAGTGTTCGTTAGATGAATGTGAAGTACGTGACCCTAAGGGATTATATAAAAAGGCAAGAAACAATGAAATTAAACATTTCACTGGTATTGATTCACCATATGAGGAACCTGAAAACCCTGCTATAATAGTTGACACAGAAACCCAAGACATAGAACAATCTGTTAAACAAATCGTAAGTTTCCTTGTTGAAAAAGGATTCATTCAAGAAAATAAATAGTGGTCGAAGTAATAGCAATTGGTGAATTCCAATTGCTATTACTTTCATTTGATGATATCTAATACCTTACAATACGCAACTAGAAAAGGGGGGAGAATGCATGGCGAAGGTTTTTTTAGTGGGAGCAGGCCCTGGAGATGAAGATTTGCTTACAATTAAGGCATTAAAATGTATTCAAAAATCAGATGTTATTCTTTATGATCGTTTAGTTAATAAAGAAATTTTAAAACATGCTAAAGAAAATTGTGAGCTTGTTTATTGTGGGAAGCTACCTAACTATCATACAATGAAACAAGAAACGATTAATACTTTTCTTGTTAAATATGCTAAAAGTGGAAAAATCGTTACAAGGCTTAAAGGTGGCGATCCGTTTATTTTCGGTCGGGGAGGAGAAGAAGCTGAAGCCCTAGCTAAACATCATATCCCCTATGAAATCATTCCTGGGATCACTTCAGGTGTTGCCGCAGCAGCATATGCAGGAATTCCAGTAACACATCGGGATTTAAGCGGTAGTGTTGCTTTTGTTACTGGTCATCGAAGAGACGGTATTGATGAGGATACGAAATGGGAATCCCTTGCGAAAGGAATTGATACATTAGCTATTTATATGGGTGTTAGCAATTTACCTTATATTCAGGAACAACTAATGAAGCATGGGAAAAATTCTCAAACACCGGTTGCGGTTATACACTGGGGGACTACTAATGTTCAACGCACGGTCACAGGGACATTAGAAAACATTTATCAACGTGTGTTACAAGAAAAAATAACAAACCCTAGCATGATTATTGTAGGTGAGGTTGTTTCTTTAAGAGAAAAATTAAGTTGGTATGAAGAAGTAATTGCAAAAAATGCACAAAGTGAGGCTCTATTACTATGAAACAAGCTGTTTTATATGTTTGTCATGGAAGTCGAGTACCAAAAGCTCGTGAAGAAGCCATTGAATTTATTTCAAAGGTTAAACCAAGAATAAATGCAAAAGTCCAGGAAGTGTGTTTTTTGGAGCTAGCCGAGCCCTCTATTGAGGAAGGATTTAAAAATTGTGTTAGTCAAGGTGCGACAGACATCGCCGTGATTCCTTTACTTTTATTAACTGCTGCTCACGCTAAAAGTGATATTCCAGAAGAAGTTAAGCATGTTTCATCGCTTTTTCCATCAGTTCGTGTTACCTATGGAAAACCAATTGGTGTTGATCTACGTTTAGCGGAAATGCTGGTTGATAAAATGAATGAAAAATCACCAACTGATAGCTCCAGAACGGCAATCCTTGTCGGAAGAGGAAGCAGCGACATGGATGTAGTAAATGACTTGAACCAAATTGCAGATTTTCTCCAGAATAAATCAGGTGTTAAAAAGGTACATACTTGCTTTTTAACAGCTGCTGAGCCTAAATTTAGTCAAATGATTGAAGATGTTTTCAATTCAGATGAACAATCTCTTTTCATCATTCCTTATTTAATATTTACCGGATTGTTAAAGAAGGAAATTGATCATACTGTTAAACAATATAATTGGGGAGATCGAAAGGTTGAGGTATGTTCGTATTTAGGCCCTCACCCGATTTTACTTGATCTATTTGTTGAACGTGTTCATGAAGCTATAGAAAATACTGATGGTTTGTATACCTTTCATAAAGGAAAACAACATGCTCCCACTTCATATTGATGTAAAAGATCGTTTGGTTCTAATCATTGGTGGCGGGAAAATTGCGTACAGAAGATTATCTTTATTTCTTGAGGAAGGGGCAGAAATTACGGTTGTGAGTCCTGATGTTGTGAAAGAAATAGAGAATCTACATGACGAGAACCTTTTAAATTGGGTGAAAAAAGAAGTTGAACTTAGTGATTTGGAAAATGCACATATCATTATTGCAGCAACTGAGCATCCTTCTATAAACGAATGGGTAGCAGAAAATGCAAACAAGTTTCAGCTGGTTAATGTAGTAAGCAATGTAGATAAAGGAAACTTCCTTGTTCCAAAGTCTGTTAAAAGGGGAAGACTTTCCCTATCAGTATCTACTAATGGTGCAAGCCCAAAGCTTGCAAAAGAAATTTGTGAAAACTTGTCTAATCAATTTGATGACGAGTTTATCGAAAAGCTTGATCACCTCTACGAACAGAGATTAAAGAAAAAGCAGAGAAAATAAAAGGGAATGTACTCGGTTTAAGAGTCATTCCCTTTTATTATTATATAATCTCACTAGCTATAGAGGGGCTGTCTTCAGTAGGTTTTCGTTTTTTTTCCTGAACAATAAATACTGCTACTAATACGAAGAATATACCGATATATTGCCATAGGCTAAGCATTTCCTTAAAGACGAAAAAGCCAACAAGAGAGGCCACTACTGGTTCTACAGTAGCCATGATGGAAGCGCGACTTGATTCAACCGTTTCAAGACCTTTCGTATATAGTAAAAAAGCAAATAAAGTTGAAAATAAGCCAAGTCCTAAAATGGAAAGCCAAACATCGGATCTTGATAATAAATACCCCATCTCCCATATCCCACTTACCGGTGTAATTGCGAGTGCTGCAAAGATAAATGTATAAACTGTAACCGTTAATGAAGAATATTTTTGAAGTGCAAACTTACCGAAAATACTGTATAAGGCATAGAAAAATCCTGAACCTAACCCAAGTATTAATCCATAAATCGAAACCGATTGACTTGTGGATGGAAACAGACCAATGACTAATGTACAACCCAAAAAAGTAATGAAAAGTGCAGAAATTTTTCGCAATGTTAGGGCTTCTTTAAAAAATAATCTTGAAAAAATCGTAACAAACGCGGGAGCGGTATATAATAGAATGCTTGCTACAGAAATGGACGTTTCCTTCATACATTGAAACAAACACCAGTTAAAAAAAACAATACTAATAATACCGGTTCCGATAAAATATTTACTATCTGAAAATTTGATTTTTAAGGCTTTTTTATTTTTAATAAGAATAAAAATGAGCAAAAATGAAGATGCGGATAATGCACGAATTGCCACTACATGAGTTGGGGTAAATCCAGCTTCATAGAGATAGGTAACAAAAAGTCCTATCAATCCCCATAGTGCTGCCCCTGAAAGTATAGATAGATAGGCTATATTTTTTTTCAAAATGTTCCCTTCCTCTCGTTAAATAATGCAAATCTAATCTTATCAAAATCAAGAGTGAATTTGTATAATTTTACAAAATACATATCTAATTGATAGTCATAGAAAAAAGAGCATTGAATAGATCAACGCTCTTTTCAACTATTACCCCTTACGAAGTTGAAATACTAAATCTTCGTTTGGAGTTACATAAACAGTTTGTTGATGATCATAAATTACATAACCAGGCTTAGAGCCACTTGGTTTTTTTACATGGCGAATGGCAGTGAAATCAACAGGGACAGAGCTGGAGCTTTTAGCTTTACTAAAGTATGCAGCGATATTGGCAGCTTCCAGTATTGTCTCTTCTGATGGATTACTGCTTCGTATCACAACATGTGACCCAGGGATGTCTTTGGTGTGTAACCAGATGTCATCACGGGCAGCAAATCTGTTTGTTAAATACTCATTTTGTTTATTGTTTTTACCGACAATGATTTCAGTACCATCTGAAGAAGAGTAATGCTCAAGAACGGGCTTTTGAGATTTCTTCTTTTTTATGTTTTTAGACTGTCTTTGTTTTAAGTAGGCTCCCTCTATTAATTCCTCACGAATCTCCTCGATGTCTTTGGGTGAAGCAGACTCAATCTGTTGAATAAGGCTATCAAAATAGTCAATTTCACGTTCTGCTATTTCAATTTGCTCATGAACCACTTCCACCGAATTTTTAGCCTTTTGATATTTCGAAAAGTACTTCTGAGCATTTTCTGATGGAGTTTTTTGAACATCTAATGGAATGGTAATCATATTGTTTTCTTCATCATAGTAGTTTATCACTTCAGCCTGTTTATCACCTTTGCTTATCGCATAAATATTTGCCGTAATCAATTCCCCGTATAATTGAAATTCATTTGCTTTTTCAGCTTGATCGAGAGTAGCTGTGAGTTTTTTAATTTTCTTTTCGTTCTTTTTCTTTTCATTAACCATAAATCGCTCTAAGTCATTTCCTTGCTGTTTCACTCGATCTCGTTCAGCTTTTCCGTAATAGTACCGATCCAATGTTTCAGAGATAGTTGAAAAACTCTTTGTTTTTGCTTCTGTTAAATGAGCAAGGCGGATCATATAGAACTGCTCACGATTATCTAGTTCATATATAGTAGGTTCAAATTTATGTTCTTTTACATCCGATACTATATCTAAAAAAGCATTCGGTAGTGTTTTGCGATTTACTAACCCAGCGCGCAAGGTGACCTCTTTGGCGAATAACGGAGAAATTCCCGCAAAATTTTGTACAAGCTGTTGATCAATTCTTCCGGTATTAAAATCTAATTTTTTTAGAAGTAAATCTTCATCAGCGCTCAGAGGATTTACTTTTTCTTGGCCAGGTGGCAATACATACGGATGACCAGGTAATACCGTTCTATGGCGATTAACCGCTGGTGAAAGGTGTTTTACACTATCTAAAATCATTTCGCGATCTTTATCGACAAGTATGATATTACTATGTCTTCCCATTATTTCAACCATAAGTCTTTTTACGGTTATGTCACCAAGCTCATTTCTGCTTCTAATATCAAAGATGATGATTCTTTCCATCTCAGGTTGTTCAATCTTTTCTATGACTCCACCTTCTAAATGCTTTCTCAAAAGCATACAAAACATTGGGGGCTCACTAGGGTTTTCATAGCTCTCGTTCGTTAAATGAATTCGAGCATAACTAGGGTGAGCAGATAGGAAAAGTTTATGGTTTTTTCCAGCCGACCTTACTTGAAAAATAAGATCATATTTATAGGGCTGATGGATTTTTGTAATCTTTCCGTTTAATAATACGCTCTTTAGTTCTTCAGTAATTGCATATGTAAATAAACCATCAAAAGACATGGCACAAACTCCTTTTTGTAAACACGCAAGGTGTATAAGTAAATTCTTCTCGGTTACGATCCTCCGGTTTCGTCTTATAAGACTGTTAAATCATTTACCACAATTAACTCTAGGGTAGCAAATAATTAGTGAAACCTTTCAAATTAAATAACTTTTCTAAATGATTATAGCATGTTTTAGGACGAGGCTGAATAAGTTGTCTTATAGGCTAGACAAGTACAAGTTGAACTTTGCAATAAATGCAAAAGACTTCGAAAATTTTTTTGTTTTAAAGGGGTGTGTAGGTGATTCATGAAGTGGCATGAGATGAGATCAGATGAAGTGATGGATTCCATTAATACGGACGGAGATTCAGGATTAACAAGTAAGGAGGTACAAAAGCGAACCCAGAAGTTTGGATTAAATGAATTAAAAGAGGCTGATAGACCATCAGCTATAATTATATTTTTAAGTCAATTTAAAGATTTTATGGTTCTTGTTTTATTAGCCGCTACACTCATTTCAGGACTGTTAGGCGAATATATTGATGCTATTGCCATTATAGCCATCGTTGTTGTCAACGGCGTACTAGGCTTCTTTCAAGAAAGAAAAGCAGAACGATCATTAGAAGCATTAAAAGAATTATCTGCACCACAAGTGAATGTGTTAAGAAATGGGCAATGGGAGAAAATTTTATCGAAAGAGTTAGTGCCGGGAGATATTGTCAAGTTTTCGAGTGGTGATCGAATTGGCGCTGACATGAGATTACTAGATACGAAGAGTCTAGAAGTTGAAGAGTCTGCCCTTACAGGAGAATCACTTCCTGTCCAAAAATCAACTCAACCTATTGCAGGTGAAGAAGTTGGACTAGGTGATTTAACGAATATGGTCTTTATGGGAACTCTTATTACAAGAGGATCCGGAATTGGTGTGGTTATAGGTACCGGTATGAATACCGCAATGGGACAAATTGCAGATCTTCTGCAAAATGCAGAAACAATGGAAACACCTCTTCAACGACGTCTAGAGCAGTTAGGGAAGATTCTCATTGTTGTTGCATTAGCTTTAACAGTTCTAGTTGTTGGAATTGGTGTAATACAGGGACATGATCTTTATAATATGTTTTTAGCAGGTGTTTCATTGGCAGTTGCAGCCATTCCTGAGGGACTTCCAGCTATTGTAACAGTAGCTCTATCTCTTGGTGTTCAACGAATGATCAAACAAAAATCAATTGTTCGAAAACTTCCAGCTGTTGAAACATTAGGCTGTGCCTCTGTAATTTGTTCCGATAAAACCGGAACAATGACTCAAAACAAAATGACCGTAACACATATCTGGTCTGGTGATAAGGTTTGGAATGTAACTGGAACGGGATATCATCCACACGGTGAATTTTTATATGATGATCAACAGGTTGATGTAAATAATACAAGAACTCTTCAACAAATATTAACATTTGGTTCTTTATGTAATAGCGCTTCAATAATTGAAAGCGAGGGTCAGTATCGTTTAGACGGAGACCCGACAGATGGTGCGCTTGTTGTTTCTGCTATGAAAGCTGGAATTAAGCGTGAAACCTTACAGAAAAATTTTGAAGTTGTGGACGAATTTCCGTTTGACTCTACAAGAAAGATGATGAGTGTAGTTGTTAAGGATAAATCAGGTAATCGTTTTGTTGTCACAAAAGGTGCTCCTGATGTGTTACTAGGTGTTTCTAGTAATATATTATGGAATGAAAGACAAGAGGTTTTAAACAGCAAGTATGAAGGGAAAGTAAAACATGCAATTGAATCACTGGCTTCTCAAGCATTACGAACTATTGCTGTAGCCTTCAAGCCATTAAAATCAACTGATAAAATTAACTCAAGCTTTGAAGCAGAAAAAGACTTGGTGTTTATTGGTTTACAGGGCATGATTGATCCGCCTCGTCCTGAAGTGAAACAGGCTGTTAAAGAATGTCGTGATGCTGGAATAAAAACGGTGATGATAACAGGAGATCATGTTATAACTGCAAAAGCAATTGCTAAGCAATTAAACATTCTTCCTCATAATGGGAAAGTAATGGAAGGGAAAGAGTTATCTAATCTTTCTGTTGATGAACTAGAAACCATTGTTGATGATGTCTATGTTTTTGCACGAGTGTCACCGGAGCATAAACTGAAGATCGTAAAAGCATTACAAAATCGGGGACATATTGTTGCGATGACAGGGGATGGGGTAAACGATGCTCCAGCTATTAAAGCGGCAGATATAGGTATATCCATGGGGATTACAGGAACAGATGTTGCCAAAGAAGCTTCATCACTTGTCTTAGTAGATGACAACTTTGCCACAATTAAATCTGCGATAAAAGAAGGCCGTAATATCTATGAAAATATACGAAAGTTTATTCGCTACCTTCTCGCATCAAATGTCGGTGAAATATTGGTTATGCTATTTGCCATGATCTTAGCTCTTCCTTTACCATTAGTCCCAATTCAGATTCTTTGGGTAAATTTAGTAACAGATGGTCTGCCAGCGATGGCTCTTGGGCTAGATCAGCCTGAAGGTGATTTGATGAGACGTAAGCCTCGACACCCTAAAGAAGGTGTATTTGCTAGGGGTCTAGGTTGGAAAGTAATATCACGAGGTTTTTTAATAGGTATAGTAACCTTAGCAGCCTTCATGATTGTTTATTACAGAAATCCTGATGAGCTAGCATACGCACAAACTATAGCTTTTGCAACTTTAGTTATGGCGCAGTTGATACATGTATTTGATTGTCGAAGTGAAAAGTCTATTTTTGAGCGTAATCCTTTTGGTAATATATATTTAATCGGAGCTGTCATTTCATCAATCTTGCTTATGCTTGTTGTTATTTATTATCCGCCGCTGCAACCTATTTTCCACACATTTCCAATACTTGCGAGAGATTGGTTATTGATACTCGGATTGTCCGCAATTCCAACTTTTTTACTTGCTGGATCACTTTTAACAAGAAAATCAGCTTAGATTATGTTATAATCCTAAAGGGGGTGACCCACAAAGTCATCCCCTTTGCTTGTTGGATTATATACATGATATTTTATGATATATAGCTATCTTACTTGTTGATTTCATAATGATCTATTTTATTGGTACTGTAAGCAACTATACATACATAAAGCCTTGAACGGGTAAGACTGCCTGTAAATAAATACCTGTTATCCGAATCAATACACGTTTTAAAAAAGCTGATGGGCCAATAAGTTCGTACGAGAAAGAGATGTGATACATAGTGGTACTAAGTATGACTGGCTTTGGCCGTTCAAGTGGTCAGATACAATCCTGTCTTTTTACGGTTGAAATGAAGTCGGTTAACCACCGTTTTTTGGATATCCAAATTAAAATGCCAAAGCAATTACTAAGTATTGAAGATAAAATTAAAAAGCTTTTATCAACATACATAAGTCGGGGACGGATAGAGGTTTATATTAATCTAGAGGGTGAATTGCAGTCATCGAAAACAATTCATGTTGATTGGGGTTTGTTAGATCAGTATACTGAATCATTACAGCAAATAAAAAAACACTTCTCTATTAAGGATGATCTTTCTTTAAATCATATTCTATCCCTAGGAGAAGGTATGGACATACGTGAGGAATCATTGTCGAGCGATGAGGTTGAAGATGAATTAATTCAACTTGTCGAAGTAGCTGTAAAGCAATTAGCTGATATGAGAAAAGTAGAAGGTGAACAACTGGCTATTGATATTAATAAGCGGTTGGATTTGTTGGCTGAGATTAATGGTGACCTTCAAAAGATGGCTCCTTTAGTGGTGGACCAATACCGAGAAAGAATAAGTAAACGTGTTTCTGAATTTTTATCAGGAAAGATTGATGAAACACGTATTTTGACAGAAGTAGCCCTTTTTGCTGATAAAGTAGATATTAGCGAAGAGATTATTAGAATACATAGTCATGTTCGACAATTTAAGCAAACTCTACAAACAAAAGAACCAGTTGGTAGAAAATTGGATTTTATTGTTCAAGAGCTAAATAGAGAGGCAAACACGATTGGTTCCAAAGCAAATGATGGGACAATTGCAAAAAATGTCGTCGAATTAAAAAGTATTATTGAAAAATTGAAGGAACAAGTTCAAAATATTGAATAGGTTTAATAACCATTGATTATAAAAGGGCTTAAAAGGCAAAAATAGTTTTGTCTATAACCAGGGGGAGCATATTTATGAGCATTAAACTTATTAATATCGGTTTTGGAAACATTGTTTCCGCGAATCGAATTATTTCCATTGTTAGTCCTGAATCAGCTCCAATTAAGAGGATTATTCAAGACGCAAGAGACAGAGGTATGTTAATTGATGCAACATACGGCCGTCGGACTAGAGCAGTTGTTATTATGGATAGCGATCATATTATTCTTTCAGCTGTTCAGCCGGAAACAGTTGCTCAAAGGCTTTCAAATAAAGATGAGGTATCAGATGAAGGGTAGGGAATAGAAGCATTGATTAAAGAAAGAGGATTATTAATCGTCCTATCAGGGCCTTCAGGTGTAGGAAAAGGAACGGTTAGAAAAGAGTTATTTTCACAAGAGGATACAGCATTTGAATATTCCATTTCAATGACAACGAGAAAACCACGTGAAGGAGAAGTGGATGGAGTTGACTATTTCTTTAAATCTCGAGAGGAATTTGAAGATTTAATTACTCAAAATAAGTTGCTTGAATGGGCAGAATACGTAGGAAACTATTATGGTACACCAGTTGATTATGTAGAAAAAACATTGAGTGAGGGTAAGGATGTGTTCTTAGAAATAGAGGTGCAAGGTGCCTTACAGGTAAGAAATGCATTTCCTGAAGGACTTTTTATCTTTTTAAGTCCACCAAGCTTAAATGAGCTTAAAAACAGAATAGTTACAAGAGGTACCGAGTCAGAAGAACTTATTAACAATCGTATGAAGGTAGCAAAGGAAGAAATTATCATGATGGATGCCTATGACTATGTCGTAGAAAATGATAATGTTTTATTTGCTTGTGATCGAATAAAAGCGATTGTTACAGCAGAACATTGCCGTCGTGAACGAGTAGCACCTAGATATAAAAAAATTCTGGAGGTTGAATAATATGTTATATCCATCTATTGATGTTTTAATGAATAAATTAGATTCTAAGTACACGTTGGTAACAGTTGCAGCTAAACGTGCGCGTGAAATGCAGGAGTTAAGTGATCAACAGATCGTAAAGCCGGTTTCATATAAGTATGTTGGAAAGGCTCTTGAAGAAATTAATGCTGGACTTTTAAATTACAAACGAACTGAAAAATAATTGTTTATATGATAACAACCTAGAATTAGGTTGTTATTTTTTTCAGGGTGTAGGATATTTTTCAACCTAACAATATAAATAATAAAATGATGTGAGTAGGTGGGGGAATCATGTTATCAAGAAAAAAAATATTATTATGCGTAAGTGGAGGTATTGCTGTATATAAGGCTGCTGCATTAACTAGTAAATTAGTACAAGCTGGTGCAGAAGTAAAAGTCATTATGAGTGATTCAGCCATTGAGTTTGTCTCACCTTTAACATTTCAAGCTCTTTCAAGAAATGATGTGTATTACGACACTTTTGATGAAAAAAACTCAAAGGTTATTGCTCATATAGATCTTGCTGATTGGGCGGATCTTGTTCTTGTTGCTCCAGCGACTGCAAATATTATTGGGAAACTTGCTAATGGTATAGCAGATAATATGTTAACGACAACATTATTAGCTACCACAGCAAATGTTTGGATCGCCCCAGCAATGAATGTACATATGTACGACCATCCAGCAGTACAGAAAAATATCCAAACACTTTATGACTTTGGATACCGTTTTATTGAGCCTAGTGAAGGTTTTTTAGCTTGTGGATATGTCGGGAAAGGTAGATTAGAAGAACCGGAAAAAATAGTCTCTTTGTTAACTAATTTTTTTGAACAAAGGGAATTTGGAATACCATTAAGTGGATTTAACATAATGGTAACTGCAGGTCCAACGAGAGAAAAGGTAGATCCCGTAAGATATTTTACGAATCATTCTACAGGTAAAATGGGCTATGCAATTGCTGAGGAGGCTGCAAAGCTTGGAGCAAATGTAACTCTAATAACAGGACCGACTTCAATAACACCACCAAATGTAACAACAATTAACATTGAATCAGCTCAAGAAATGTATGAGCAAGTAATGAAACGTTATCCAAACATGGATATTGTTATTAAGTCAGCTGCTGTGGCAGATTACCGACCAATAAGCATACATGAGCAAAAGCTAAAAAAACAAAGTGAAAATTTAACAATTGAACTTGCTAAAACAACAGACATCCTTAAAGAGCTAGGACAAAAAAAATCACATCAATTGTTAGTAGGGTTTGCCGCAGAAACAAATGATCTTGATGTGTATGCCAAAAAGAAATTGGCAACTAAAAACCTTGACTTAATTGTGGCTAATAATGTCACAACGGAAGGGGCCGGGTTTGGAACAGACACAAATATTGTTACAATTTATGATAAATTCTTAAACAAAATGGAACTTCCACTTATGTCCAAAAAAGAAGTGGCTAAGAACTTACTATTAAAAGTTAAAGACATGTTAAAGGATGTTAATGGATGAAGTATGCGAGTGTAATCGTTGATGTTCCTTCAATGCAAACAGATCGGTCCTTTGATTATAAAATACCTGAAGAGTGGCAAGGCTTTTTAACACCAGGTATGCGGGTCGTTGTACCGTTTGGACCAAGAAAGATTCAAGGATTTGTAGTTGAGACAAAAGAACATTCTGATTTTAAACGTTTAAAATCGATTACTGAATGTCTGGATTTAACGCCTTGTTTAACAAAAGAGCTATTACAAGTTGGTCACTGGTTAACAGAAAAAACACTATGTTTTAAGATCTCTGCCTTTCAAGCCATGCTACCAGCCGCTATGAAAGCGAAATATGAAAAAGTGTTATCTTTAACACAAGATGAACACCTTCTTAATATTTCTGATCAATTAAAACCGTTCTTTCAAAAACAAAGTCAAGTTGATTTTAAAGAGATCGAACAAGTTGTCTCTTTAAAAACGATACAAAAAGATATTGAAAATGGGTATGTGGAGCTTATCTATAAAGTAAAACAAAAGGGAAATAAAAAAAGAATTAAAATGATTAATCTTAATGTTTCTTTTTCCGAGCTTGAAGATAAGATGAATAACATACCTGTTAACGCTAAAAAGCAATTAGAAGTGCTGCAATATTTTAAAGATAATGAAGTGAAGACTATAACTTTACAAGATTTACTAGCAGCAACGAATGTATCAGATGCCTCTGTTAAAGCATTGATTGCAAAAGAAATTTTAAGTGAAAAATATCAAGAGGTTTATCGTGACCCCTATCAAGACCGTGAATTCAAGAAAACAAATGCGCTATTATTGAATCATGAACAACAGCAAGCGATTAAGCCAATTTTATCTTCAATAGAAGAAAACGAACATCATGTATTTCTAATGTATGGGGTAACAGGAAGTGGGAAAACCGAGGTTTATCTTCAATCGATTGAAGAAGTGTTGAAAAATGGAAAAGAAGCGATCGTACTAGTTCCAGAAATTTCACTTACACCACAAATGGTAAATAGATTCAAAGGAAGATTTGGTTCAAAAGTGGCTGTTCTTCATAGTGGACTTTCAACAGGTGAAAAATATGATGAATGGAGAAAGATACAGCGTAAAGAAGTTCAATTAGTTGTAGGAGCCAGGTCGGCGATTTTTGCTCCATTTGAAAACTTAGGTATGATTATTATTGATGAAGAACATGAATCAAGTTATAAGCAAGAAGAGAATCCTCGATATCATGCTCGAGATGTTGCTATTTATCGGGCTAGAAACCACCATTGTCCGGTTGTATTAGGGAGTGCAACACCAACATTAGAATCATTTGCTCGTGCTCAAAAAGGTGTGTACAAGCTTCTTTCTTTAAAAGAGCGTGTGAATAAAAGATCTATGCCAGCTGTTGATATTGTTGACATGAGAGAAGAATTACGCAATGGAAATCGTTCAATGTTTTCTACTTCTTTAATAGAAAAGTTAACTGAAAGACTAGAAAAGGGAGAGCAATCAGTCCTATTTCTTAATAAAAGAGGTTACTCCTCGTTTGTTATGTGTCGTGACTGTGGATTTGTCATTCAATGCCCACACTGTGATATTTCCCTAACTTACCATAGATTTGGACAACAACTTAAATGTCATTATTGTGGACATGAAGAGCATATGCCAAATGTTTGTCCGGAATGTCAAAGTGAACATATAAGATTTTTTGGAACAGGTACACAAAGAGTTGAAGAAGAATTGGTTAAAGTGTTACCAGAATCTCGGATTATCAGAATGGATGTTGATACAACTGGGAAAAAAGGAGCTCATGAAAAATTATTAACAAAGTTTGGGAATAAAGAAGCGGATATTTTACTAGGTACACAAATGATTGCAAAAGGCCTTGATTTTCCAGATGTAACCTTAGTTGGAGTTCTAACTGCCGACACAATGCTGCACTTACCTGACTTCCGAGCGTCTGAAAAAACATTTCAGTTGTTAACACAAGTAAGTGGGAGAGCAGGAAGACATGAACTTCCTGGTGAAGTAATCATTCAAACATATACACCAGAACATTATAGTATCCAATTAGCAAGTCAGTATGATTATGATGCTTTTTTTGAACAAGAAATGTTTCTTCGAAAATCCCATGCATACCCACCGTATTATTATTTAACACTTATAACAATTTCTCATCCAGAAATTACAAAAGTAGTTGCTGTAACGGAAAAAATCGTTCAGTACTTAAACAGAAATTTATCGAACACAACAAAAATCCTCGGACCAGTCGCATCACCTATCCCAAGGATCAAAGATAGATATCGATATCAATGCATGGTAAAATACAAACGGGAAAACAACTTACATGAGACTTTACGCAAAATCATTGATCATTTCCAGCAAGAAATGAGTTCAGATGATCTAGCGATTACGATAGATTTAAGTCCAAACACAATGATGTAAGATTTACTTACTTAGCTATAAATAGCAATCATCAAGAATTATATATTTTATTTTAAGGAATATCCGAATGGTTAAATTCAGAAATACTCTGTTTTTACCATTCCATACATAATTTATTTTATAAAGATCTGTAAACGTTTGGAGGAATTTTTTTGGCTGTAAAACAGATTGTTATGTTTCCGGATGAAGTATTAGAAAGGCCGTGTGACAAAGTAACAGTTTTTGATAAAAAATTAACAAAGCTCTTAGGTGATATGTACGATACCATGATAGAAAATGATGGGGTAGGTTTAGCTGCACCACAGATAGGCATTTCTCAACAAATTGCGATTGTTGATATAGATGATCACCACGGGACAATCGAGTTAATTAATCCTGAAATAATAGAGCAACGCGGGAAGCAGACAGGTCCTGAAGGATGTTTAAGCTTTCCAGGTTTATTTGGCGAAGTAAGCCGGGCAGATTATGTGAAAGTTCGTACATATAATCGTAAAGGAAAAGTGAAAGTAATCGAGGCTGAAGGGTTCCTTGCTCGTGCCATTCAACACGAAATGGATCACTTAGAAGGAATTTTATTTACATCAAAAGTAGAAAAGTATTTAGAAGAAGAAGATCTTGAAAGTGCGGAAGGATGAATGTAATGACAAAAATTGTTTTTATGGGAACACCTGATTTTTCTGTTCCGGTTTTAAGAAGACTGGTTGAAGAGGGCTATAATGTTGTAGGAGTTGTTACTCAACCTGATCGGCCAAAAGGAAGAAAGAAAACATTAACTCCTCCTCCTGTTAAAGTTGAAGCTGAGAAACATAATATTAAGGTTCTTCAACCAGAAAAAATTCGTCATGAAGTTGAAACTGTTTTGGAATTGGAACCAGATTTAATTGTAACAGCTGCTTTTGGTCAAATTTTACCTAAAGAGCTCTTAGAAGCCCCTAAACATGGATGTATTAATGTTCATGCTTCACTATTACCAGAATTAAGAGGTGGAGCACCAATTCATTATTCGATCTTACAAGGGAAAACTAAAACAGGTATTACCATCATGTATATGGCTGAAAAGCTGGATGCTGGAGATATTTTAACACAAGCTGAAGTTGAAATTGATGAAAAAGATACAGTAGGTACTCTCCATGACAAGCTTAGTGAAGTAGGAGTTAAGCTCTTAATAGATACTATTCCACCATTATTAGAAGGGAAAATAGTACCGCAAAAGCAGGATGATTCTAAAGCTACTTTTGCTTCTAATATTAAACGGGAACAAGAAATGATTGATTGGACGAAGCCTGGAGAGGAAATATATAACCAAATAAGAGGACTTAACCCATGGCCTGTTGCGTTTACTAGCTTTCAAAATCAACCACTAAAAATATGGTGGAGTGAGAAGGTCGTAAATAAAAATGAATCTACTCCAGGAACGATTATTGGATTTGACCAAGATGGGATTGTTGTTGCAACAGGAAATGATACTGCGATAAAAATAACGGAGTTACAACCTTCAGGTAAAAAAAGAATGCGTGGGGAAGATTATTTAAGAGGTACCACAATGACAGTTGGTGAGAAATTAGGCGATGAAGATGAAAAACAAAATGACCGTACGTGATGTGGCTGTTGAGACATTACTTCAAATTGAAAAAAATCAAGCATACAGTAACTTACTTTTAAATTCTATGATTAAGAAATATCAAGTGAATACAAAGGATATTTCTTTGTTAACTGAAATTGTATATGGAACTTTACAACGAAAAGATACCCTTGATTATTACTTAGAGAACTTTATAAAGAAAACAAAAAAAATCGATGCGTGGGTAAGAATTTTGCTTCGCATCTCAGTTTATCAAATGGTTTATCTAGATCGTGTACCGGAGCGAGCAATTTTTTTTGAAGCAGTAGAAATTGCTAAAAAAAGAGGACATAAGGGAATTTCTTCTTTTGTCAATGGTGTACTAAGATCGCTACAAAGAGAGGGTTTATCAGATATAAACCAGATTGCTGATCCTGTTGAAAGACTCTCGATTAAAACGAGTCACCCAAAATGGTTAGTAGAAAAGTGGATTGATCAGTATGGGTATGAAGAAACAGAAAAAATGTGTGAAGCTAATCTAACACCACCATCACAAACTGCCCGAGTAAATCAAACAAAAATGACAGTTGATGAACTAATGAAGACATTAAATCAAAATGGAGTAAGTGTAGAACATGGTGATCTAGCGGTTGATGCAATTAAAGGGACAAAAGGAAACCTTGCCTTGACTGATGCATTCTCTGAAGGTTTTTTAACGATTCAGGATGAAAGTTCAATGCTGGTTGCAAGAGCGCTGAATCCACAAATTGGTGAAACAATTTTAGATGCTTGTGCTGCGCCTGGAGGAAAGTCTACACATATAGCTGAAAGAATGGAAGGAACAGGTACTGTTCACTCATTGGATCTTCATGAGCACAAAGTAAAGCTAATTAAACAACAAGCAGAACGACTTAATTTAACAAATATTCAAGCAGAGGCTTTAGATAGTAGACTTGCAGGAGAGCGTTTTGAGAAAAATAAGTTTGACCGAATTTTAGTAGATGCGCCATGCTCGGGATTTGGTGTTATTCGAAGAAAGCCGGATATAAAATATACAAAATCTCCTGAGGATGTTCTAAAGCTTGCAGAGTTACAGAAAAATATCTTACATGCTGTTGCCCCTTTATTAAAAAGTAATGGTGTGTTAGTTTATAGTACATGTACAATTGACCGAGAAGAAAACACGGATGTTATTCAATCATTCTTAAAACATCATCCTGAGTTTGAACTTGATCAGGGTGCAATTCATCATTTTCCTGAAAACCTTCATCCATATTTTAATGGAGGAGAAGTACAACTGTTACCACATTACTTTGGAACAGACGGATTTTATATAGTATGTTTACGAAAGAAGGGTTAAAATTGGAACAAGCAAAAGCAACGAGGACTAAAAAAGACAACTTAGAGAAGAATAGCAACCCATCCATATATTCTTTAGAACTTCATGAGCTTGAAGATTGGCTAAAAGAACATGGAGAAAAATCGTTCAGAGCAAACCAGGTTTTTGAATGGCTTTACACAAAGCGTGCAACAAGCTTTGAGGATATGTCAAATCTCTCAAAGAGCTTGAGAACACTATTAAATGAGAATTTTACTTTAACAACATTAAATACTTTAATTCAACAAACATCAAAAGACGGGACAATTAAGTTTCTTTTTGAACTTCATGATGGATACTCTATTGAAACGGTTTTAATGAGACATGAATATGGCAATTCTGTATGTGTAACGACACAAGTTGGGTGTAGAATTGGATGTACATTCTGTGCTTCAACTTTAGGTGGTTTAAAAAGAAATTTAGAAGCTGGAGAAATTGTTGCTCAAGTTGTAAAAGTTCAACAAGCCCTTGACGAATTCGAAGAGCGTGTCAGTCATGTAGTTATTATGGGAATAGGTGAGCCTTTTGATAATTATGATGAAATGATGTCATTCTTAAAAATTATTAATCATGATAAAGGCTTAAATATTGGAGCCCGACACATTACAGTTTCTACTAGTGGTATTATTCCGAAAATTTATAAGTTTGCTGATGAAAAGCTGCAAATTAACTTTGCGATTTCTCTACATGCACCAAATACTGAGTTGAGAACGAAGCTAATGCCCATTAATAAAGCATACAAGCTACCAGATCTTATGGAAGCAGTAAGGTACTATGTAGATAAGACTGGACGACGTGTGAGTTTTGAATATGGATTATTTGGTGGAGAAAATGATCAGGTAGAGCATGCTGAAGAACTTGCACAATTAGTGAAAGGGTTAAAATGTCATATTAATTTAATTCCAGTTAACTATGTACCTGAAAGAAACTATGTTCGTACACCAAAAGAGCAAATCAAACTATTTGAAGATACGCTTAAAAAGCACGGTGTTAATGTGACAACTAGAAGAGAACAAGGACATGATATTGATGCAGCGTGTGGCCAACTTCGAGCTAAGGAGCGTAAAGAGGAGACGAGGTGACCATTTTGGAACACATTTTTTTGACTGATAGGGGAAAGGTTAGACAACATAACGAAGATAGTGTTGGCGTGTTTGAAAATGAAACGGGGATATTAGCAATAGTAGCAGATGGTATGGGTGGTCATTTGGCTGGAGATGTTGCAAGTCAAATGACAATCTCTACTTTTAAGGAATTATGGGAACAAACCCCAACTATTAATGGACCAAGTGATGCTGAAGCTTGGTTAATCGAAAAAGTCGAAGAAGTGAATAAAACTGTTTATGAGCATTCTTTAACTAATTCGGAATGTCAAGGAATGGGGACAACCATAGTTGGAGTTTTGGTTACACCTAATTTTGCCACCATAGGTCATATCGGAGATAGTCGCTGTTACCTTTTAAATAATAGTGGCTTTAAACAAGTTACGCAAGACCATTCACTTGTTAATGAATTGGTAAGATCAGGTCAAATTTCTAAGGAAGATGCAGAACATCATCCTCGTAAAAATGTTCTTTTAAGAGCACTAGGAACTGAACAAACGGTTGATCTTGATGTTAGCACAATTGAACTAGAGGAAAATGATGTACTATTGCTTTGTTCTGATGGATTGTCAAATAAAATATCTGACGAGACATTGGAGCATGAGTTACTTCAATCTAAAGATTTGTCTCATACTGCAAACCATTTAGTACAAATGGCAAATGATAATGGAGGGGAAGATAATATTTCCATTATCATGCTAAAAAAGTCGACAAATAAATTAGGTGAAGAACCGTGCTAATAGGAAAAAGAATTAGTGGTCGATATAAAATTCTAGAAGTTGTAGGTGGCGGTGGCATGGCCAACGTTTACCTAGCTCGAGACATGATTCTAGAACGCGAAGTGGCAATGAAGGTGTTGCGCTTTGATTTTTCCAATGATGATGAATTTATTAAACGATTTAGAAGAGAAGCACAATCAGCAACTAGTTTGGCGCATCCAAATATCGTAAGTATATATGATGTTGGTGAAGAGGACGGTATTTATTATATTGTTATGGAGTACGTGGAAGGCCAGACTTTAAAACAATACATACAACAGTTTGCACCAGTTCATCCAAGAAAAGCAGTGAATATTATGGTGCAAATTGCATCGGCCATTCAGCACGCACATGATAATCAAATTATTCATAGAGACATAAAGCCGCATAATATTCTTATTGATCATCATGGAAATGTGAAGGTAACAGATTTTGGAATTGCTACAGCGTTGAGTTCAACGACCATAACACAAACAAATTCAGTATTAGGATCTGTTCACTATTTATCACCTGAACAAGCAAGAGGTGGACTGGCTAATAAAAAATCAGATATTTACTCTATTGGTATTGTGTTATTTGAGTTATTAACTGGACGATTACCGTTTGATGGAGAATCAGCTATCTCAATTGCCCTTAAGCATTTGCAATCAGAAACTCCATCCCCTAAAAGGTGGAATCCTGACATACCTCAAAGTATTGAAAACATAATTTTAAGATCGACTGCTAAGGATCCTTTTCACCGTTATGATTCTGTAGAAGAAATGGAAAAGGATCTTGAAACAGCCTTTGATGTTAGTAGAATTTCTGAGGAACGTTTTTCTATACCTGAAGATGATGAAGCCACCAAGGCTATACCAATTATTACAAATGAGAATTTTAATGAACATAAGGTAGAAGATACCATTGTCAGAAAACCTGTTAGTAACGAGAGTATTAATAATTCCAATCATGAAGACAATGGCAATAAAGGAAAAAAGCAAAAGAAACCCAAAAAGAAGAAAAGCAAGCTAGCTACCTTTATCGTTTCAGTATTTTTGATTTTACTTGTTGCAGGTATAGCTGCTTTTACAATCATTCCTTCCTTTTTCCTTCCTAAGGATGTTGAGGTTCCGGACGTTACAGGAAAGTCCTACGAAGAAGCTGTTAACATATTGCTTGATAGTGGATTTGAAGTGGCGGATCCAGTGCTGGTAACAGATGAAGAGATTGAAGAGGGGTATGTTATTAAAACAGAACCAACCGCAAATGAAATCACCAAGGAAGGCTCTACTATTACAATCTATGAAAGTATAGGAAAAGAAAAAGTGGTATTAGAGGATTATGTTGGAAGAAAAATCGATCGTATTACCTCTATTCTTGAAATGAAGGGCTTTACAGTAGAGGTTGTAAAAGAAGAATATAGTGAGACCGAGCCTGCTGGTAACATATTGTCCCAAGATCCTGAAATCGGAGAAGAAGTTGTACCAGAAGACACAGTGGTAGAATTTACGGTTAGTAAAGGGCCAAAACTAGTAAAAATAGAGGATCTGGTTGGGAAAACAAAGGAAGAAGTTAATAAATATATTTCAGAAACAGGATTTAGTGTTAATGTTGATGATGAGTATTCAGCAGAAGTGGAGAAAGGATCACTCATCAGGCAAAGTCCAAAGGCTGGTACTGAAGTTGTACCAAAAGAAACAACATTAGAAGTTGTCTATTCTCTTGGTCCGGAGCCTAAGCCTTCTAAGACAGTAACAAAGACAGTAACAATTCCTTATGAAACGGAAGAACAGGGCAAAGAATTAGAGGTGAAGATTTCAATTGATGATGAAGAACATTCTATATCAGACGTATTTGAAACCTTTACTATTACTAGTCCTCGAGTGAAAACATTAGAATTTACAATACCACCAAATGACAAAGCTTTTTATCAGATTACAGTTGATAATAAGGTAGTAATAAGTGAGACTATTCTATATCCTGTGGAATAGAAATGAACAACGAATGAGAATTCTAACTAGCAAAGAGTTTTTTTTATGTTTTGCATAGCCTTTTTTAGCAAATATTCACTATCATCTAAATCGGAACACATCAAGGAGGTTATCCATGCCACAAGGGAAAATTGTGAAGGCTCTTAGTGGTTTTTACTATGTTCAAGATCAAGAGAGATTAGTTCAGTGTAGAGGAAGAGGTGTATTTAGGAAGAATAAGATAACACCTCTTGTAGGCGACGAGGTAGAATATCAAGCCGAAAATGACTTGGAAGGATATATTCTTGAAGTCTTTGAACGAAAAAATGAACTCGTAAGACCACCTATTTGTAATGTTGATCAAGCTATTCTTGTATTTTCTGCAGTAGAGCCTGATTTTAGTCCAACGCTTCTTGATCGATTTCTTGTACTAATTGAAGCAAATGAGATCATTCCAATCATTGTTATTAGTAAAACAGATCTTATATCCTCTGAGAAAATAAGAGGAGAAGTTCAGTCTTATGCAAAAGATTATGAAAATGCAGGTTATACCGTCTTATTAACCTCAACGGTCGAATCAACTGTTGAAAATGATTTGCTACCGTATTTAAATGACCATATTTCAGTTTTTGCAGGTCAATCAGGCGTGGGGAAGTCCTCTTTATTAAATGTATTAAGACCGGATCTAGAATTGAAAACGGATGATATTTCTTCCCATTTAGGGCGAGGGAAGCATACAACAAGACATGTTGAACTTATTTCAGTAGGAACAGGTTTTGTAGCAGATACTCCTGGTTTTAGTTCATTGGATTTTACAGGTATTGAGGTGGAAGATCTTTCATACTGTTTCCCGGAGATGCGTGAACGAAGTAGCAGTTGTAAATTTAGAGGATGCACTCATGTCAAAGAACCAAAATGTGCAGTAAAAGAGGCTGTTGAAAAAGGAGAAATACCACAATACCGATATGAGCATTATTTAACATTCGTAGAAGAGATAAAAGATAGAAAGCCGAGGTATTAATATGATAAAAATTGCTCCATCGATTTTATCGGCAGATTTTGCTAAATTGGGAGAGGAAATCAAAGATGTTGAAAAGGGAGGCGCAGATTATATTCATGTTGATGTAATGGACGGCCACTTTGTTCCTAACATTACGATCGGACCACTTATTGTCGAGGCAATAAGACCTGTAACAAAGCTTCCTTTAGACGTTCATTTAATGATTGAACAACCTGATTTGTATATTAAAGAATTTGTCCGTGCAGGAGCCGATATTATCACTGTTCATGTAGAAGCTTCTAAACATCTGCACCGAACAATTCAACTTATTAAGTCTGAAGGAGTAAAAGCTGGTGTTGTGTTAAATCCACATACACCAATTGAGTTAATATTACACATTCTTGAGGATATTGATATGGTATTGTTCATGACGGTTAATCCGGGCTTCGGTGGGCAATCATTCATTCCGCAAGTCTTACCTAAGATAAAGGCATTAGCTGACATGATTAAAGAAAAGAATCTTTCAGTTGATATTGAAGTTGATGGTGGAATTAATGAAGAAACAGCTAAGCAATGTGTTGCTGCTGGAGCAAATGTTTTAGTTGCCGGTTCTTTTATTTACAATAAGCCTGACCGTCATGCGGCAATACAAAGTCTTAAACAAGCAGTTCTATCTTAAGAACGAAACACCGTCATAAAATAAGTCAAAGAAACTCATCCTATTACAGTAGACTGCTAAGTGATAGGAGGGGGTAGAGTGAATATTTTAAGGGAAGATGTTGCCATAATTGAACAAGCGTTAAAGGTCGCTTCACAAAATAGTTCAGATTATGAAGAAATTTCTCAGTATGAATCAGTATTACAAAAGCTTAAAAGCGGAAGTACTGACGCTCAGCATGATGGTTTTAGATATGATTATGATGATAATATGCAATAGAATGAAAGAAACGAAGTTCTGGCATTACATATGCCAGACTTTTTTCGTAGTGAGGAGATAACATGAAAACAATAGCACTTGTAGCAGGAGGTCCCAAAGAAAATCTTGCTGACTTAACAATATTTAATCAAAGAGAAATAATGTGGGTTGGGATAGATAGGGGTGTTCGTTATATTGAAGAAGCAGGATTTACACCTGCAAATGCATTTGGAGACTTTGATTCCATTTCGAGTGAAGAACATAAAAAGTTAAAAAAGGATCTTCCACATTTATCTACATATCCTTCCGAAAAAGATCAAACAGATACTGAAATAGCTCTAGAATGGGCAATTAATCAAAAACCAGACCAAATTTATCTTTTTGGAGCCACTGGTGGACGAATTGATCATATGCTTGCAAATTTGTATCTCCTTATTAAATCGCCCTCTACTCTATCAAAAATTGAATGTATTGATCGTCAAAATCATATCACGCTCTATGGCCCAGGAACATATAAAGTAAAGAGGAAAAATGAATTGCGTTATATTTCTTTTATCGCCTTAACCCCTGATGTCATAGGCCTGACACTCGAAGGATTTAAATATCCTTTAAAAAATTGTCATATTAGGCTCGGATCAACATTATGTATTAGTAATGAACTCATTTATGAAGTAGGTACTTTTTCTTTCCTAGACGGCATATTAATAATGATAAGAAGCCGAGATTAAATTGTTGGTAAAAGACAATAGGGGATAGCGTCATTTTTTTACAGAGTATGAATATAATTTAAAGAAATGATTTATTTTATTATGACGCTTGAGCACCTTTGAACAAGCATGAAGACTTGTTTAAGATTTGGTTGAGGAGGGAAACAATGAAATTTTATACGATTAAATTACCGAAGTTTTTAGGAGGAATAGTTCGAGCAATGCTCGGTTCGTTTAAAAAAGATTAAGAAAAAAAGCACCGTGATTATCGGTGCTTTTTTTCTTAATCCAGTGTTTTCTCTATAAAAGAAAAAACAAAGCTGCAGAATGCGGCTTTATTTTAACCTGGATTGTTTTTATAGAATGTTAAAGTTAAACATCCATATAGAGAGAGCTTAATATAAATTAAACTCGCTCAACTTTACCTGATCTTAAAGCGCGAGCAGATACATATACTCTTTTTGGTTTACCGTTAACTAAGATGCGAACTTTTTGAAGGTTTGCGCCCCAAGTACGTTTGTTAGCGTTCATCGCGTGTGAACGTGCATTACCTGAGCGAGTTTTTCTACCAGTAACAACGCATTTACGTGCCATGTTATTCCCTCCTTACTACAAAAAAACCTTACATATTTTACGTTAATCATGTACATTGCCATGAGATACTTTAATAATTTATCACAACTCAAATGAGATTGCAATACTTCAACGTTAGTCTTTCAAGAATTTTTCCTTGACATAGTTATTTAAGTATTGTTGTATAATAATAAAGGTTGTATTAATTAACTAGGATTTTATAATCACTTTTAAAATGGGTATGCTTATAGTAAAATAATAAAAGCCAGTGCGAACAATTCCAAAGGGGGAACAAACATGTCCATTGAATTAAAAACAAAGTACGGACAAATCGATATTTCCAACGAGGTCATTGCAACTGTTGCAGGTGGAGCAGCGATCGACTGCTATGGTATTGTAGGAATGGCTTCAAAGAATCAAATAAAAGACGGTCTTACGGATATCCTAAGAAAAGAGAACTTTAGCAGAGGCGTAATCGTACGTCAAGATGACGATTCAATTAATATTGATATGTATATTATCGTCAGCTATGGTACAAAAATTTCTGAAGTCGCGCATAACGTTCAAACGAAAGTTAAGTATACGTTAGATCAGACGGTTGGACTTGCTGTTGATTCTGTTAATATTTTTGTACAAGGTGTTCGTGTAGCGAACCCATAGTAAGGAGGAAACTACCTGTGTCTATTACAACTTTAGATGGTAAGCAATTTGCAGAAATGATCTTGCAAGGTGCTAACCACCTATCGAATAATTCGAAATTAGTCGATGCGTTAAACGTTTTTCCAGTTCCTGATGGTGACACCGGAACAAATATGAACCTATCTATGACATCAGGAGCAAAAGAGGTAAGAAATAATCCTTCTGCTCATATTGGGAAAACTGGTAATGCGCTTTCGAAAGGCTTATTAATGGGTGCCCGAGGAAATTCCGGTGTTATTCTATCGCAATTATTTAGAGGCTTTTCAAAGTTTATTGAATCAAAAGCAAGCATTAATGCAAGTGAATTTGCTGCAGCACTTCAAGCTGGTGTAGATACTGCATATAAAGCTGTAATGAAGCCTGTTGAGGGGACAATTTTAACTGTAGCAAAAGATTCAGCAAAAGCTGCTGTAACTGCTGCACAAAATGAAACTTCGATTGTGAAACTTATGGAAATTACATTGAAAGAAGCTGAAGCATCATTAAAACGTACTCCAGATCTACTTCCTGTATTAAAAGAGGTAGGAGTGGTTGATAGTGGCGGACAGGGCCTTGTATTTGTTTATGAAGGATTTCTTGCCGTTCTAAAGGGTGAAAAACTTGATACAACAAATGTGGCGACACCTAGTATGGATGATCTTGTTAGTGCTGAGCATCATAAAAGTGTACAAAGCCATATAAACACGGAAGATATTGAATTCGGATATTGTACGGAATTTATGGTACGCTTTGAAAGTGGAAAAACGCCTTTTAATGAAGAAACGTTTCGTCAAGATTTAAGTCATTATGGTGATTCTTTATTAGTAATTGCTGATGATGAATTAGCTAAAGTACATATACATGCTGAACATCCGGGTGAGGTTTTATCATATGGTCAGAAATATGGAAACCTTATCAATATGAAAATTGAAAATATGCGTCAACAACATACTGATATCGTAGGTGAAAAACCACAAGTTCATTCTGAACAGAAAATCAAGAAAGAAAAGAACAAATACGGTATTATAACAGTGTCAATGGGAAAAGGTATTGCTGAATTATTTAGAAGCATTGGTGCTAATGAGGTTATTGAAGGTGGCCAAACAATGAATCCAAGCACAGAGGATATTGTTAAGGCTATTCATGATGTGAATGCTGAAAATATTATTATTTTACCTAATAACTCAAACATTGTGATGGCTGCTCAACAGGCGGCATCAGTAGTGGAAGAAAATGTTATTGTTGTCCCTTCCAAAACCGTTCCACAAGGAATGGCTGCTTTACTTTCTTTCAATCCTACGGTTGAGCCTGAAGAAGTCGGGCAAATTATGTCGGATGCATTAGGTAATGTTAAGAGCGGTCAAATTACTTATGCAGTACGTGATACGAACATTGATGGACTTGATATTGCAAAAGGCGATTTTATGGGAATATCTAATGGGAAGATTGTTGTTACTGATCGTGATCAGCTTTCAGTATCTAAAAAACTTCTTTCTGAAATGATTACAGAAGATGATGAAATTTTAACAATCATTCAAGGAGAAGATGCAAGTGATGTAGAAGTCGAGCAGCTTCTAGCATTTGCTGAAGAACAGTTTGAAGATGTTGAAATTGAAGTTCATAAAGGAGAACAACCACTATATTCTTATATTTTCTCTGTGGAATAAATAAGAAAACCCGGCTTATTAGCCGGGTTTTCTTTGGTTTCTGTTAGAAAAGAGATTTGCATTTATTAGAATAGTCCATTTTTTCTTGCTTTTCTTGATATAATAGTGTTTTTTAAAAAATCTGTTAAACTAAAGTTACATGAATCATATGAAGAAAGAAGAGCAACTAGCTTCAACAATACCAGTGCTATAGGGGGAGTGTGTCTAATGAAATATAGAAGTGTTTTTGACATAATTGGACCTGTTATGATCGGTCCGTCGAGTTCACATACAGCCGGTGCGGCAAGAATTGGACGTGTTGCACGAACATTGTTTGGACGTGAACCTAAATGGGTTATCATTTCCCTTTACAACTCTTTTGCTAAAACCTATAAGGGGCATGGTACAGATGTTGCTCTTGTAGGTGGTTTGCTTGATTTTGATACCTTTGACGAAAGAATAAAATCGTCATTAGAAATAGCTAAAGAGAAAGAAATTAAGATAACGTTTATAGAAGAAGAAGCAGTGGCAGACCATCCAAACACAGCTCGACTTATTATTGGTGATGACTATGGACAGTTTGAATTAGTTGGGATTTCAATAGGTGGAGGAAAGATTGAAATAACTGAACTAAATGGCTTTGAATTAAAATTATCAGGAAATCACCCTGCTTTACTGGTTGTGCATAACGATCGATTTGGTGTAATTGCCGCAGTTGCCAATGTGTTGGCAAAGTATGAAATAAACATCGGACATATGGATGTTTCCAGAAAAGAAGTTGGTCAGCTTGCTTTAATGACAATTGAAACAGATCAGAACATTACAAATGAAGTAATTGAAGAATTAAAAACATTAACAAATATATTACAAGTAACAAGAATTGATGATTAACAAAAACAAAGTAGATGATATTTTTATACAACTATGACAAAATGAGGGGGATATCATCATGTTTCGTAACGTAGAAGAACTAGTAGGATTAGCCGAAAGTAAAGGGGTAAAAATCGCAGAGATCATGATTGAACAAGAATGTAGAGTGACAGATCGAAAGCGAGAAGATGTTTTATTACAGATGGAAAAGAACTTAGAAGTAATGGAACAAGCTGTTGAAAAGGGGCTGTCAGGAGTAAAGTCTCATTCTGGTTTAACTGGTGGAGATGCGGTGCTCTTACAATCTTATCTTGAGAAGGGTAACTTTCTTTCCGGAGATACAATTTTAGATGCTGTAAGTAAGGCTGTTGCAACTAATGAAGTGAATGCTGCGATGGGGACAATTTGCGCCACTCCTACAGCTGGATCCGCTGGTGTTGTACCTGGTACACTTTTTGCCGTAAAAGATAAGCTAAAGCCAACAAGAAAAGAAATGATTGAATTTCTTTTTACTTCAGGCGCATTTGGTTTTGTAGTGGCTAACAATGCTTCCATTTCTGGTGCTGCTGGAGGTTGTCAAGCTGAGGTAGGCTCTGCTTCAGGGATGGCTGCTGCAGCAATTGTTGAGATGGCTGGTGGTACTCCCAGACAAGCTGCACATGCTATGGCAATAACATTGAAAAATATGCTCGGATTAGTTTGTGACCCTGTTGCAGGATTAGTGGAGGTCCCTTGTGTAAAAAGAAATGCAATGGGTGCTGCTAATGCAATGATTGCCGCTGATATGGCATTAGCAGGTATTACAAGTAGAATTCCATGTGATGAAGTAATTGATGCCATGTATCGAATTGGGCAAACGATGCCTACAGCATTAAAAGAAACTGCACAAGGGGGGTTAGCTGCGACTCCGACAGGTCAAAAGCTCAAAAGGGAAATATTTGGAGACTCGCACAAGTGACGTGAAAAATATGTTATTGGATCCTATTACCAACTTAAAGGGAGTTGGTAGTGAAACAGAGGAAGTACTAAATGATGTTGGAATTTACACGATTCATGACCTTCTTGAATATTTTCCATATAGATATGAAGATAATAGTTTAAAAGATTTAGAGGATGTAAAGCATGAGGAACGTGTTACTGTTGAGGGAAGAGTTCATAGTGAGCCTTCTCTCCAGTTTTACGGTAAAAAAAGGTCGCGTCTTACGTTCCGATTGTTAGTAGGACGATATTTGCTTTCAGTTGTTTGCTTTAATCGCCCTTACTTTAAAAATAAGCTGTCTATTGATGCGACGGTTACTGTTACAGGGAAATGGGATAAACATAGACAAACGATTACAGTTTCAAATCTTTTATTTGGCCCAAAACAAGAAGTATCAGGAATTGAACCTGTTTATTCTGTTAAAGGAAAATTAACAGTAAAAGGCATTAGGAAATTTGTTTCAATTGCACTTAAGGATTATCTTGAAGGAGTTACTGAGCTCTTGCCTGATCATTTACTTAATAAATACAAGCTAATGACAAGAAAAGAGGCTCTTAAGACGATTCACATACCTGAGGAAAAAGAAGACCTTAAACAAGCGAGAAGACGCTTTGTTTATGAAGAGTTTCTTTTATTCCAACTCAAAATGCAGACGCTAAGAAAGGTTCAGCGAGAACAATCGAAGGGGGTTGTTCATCAATTTTCTAAAGAAAAGCATAAGATTTTTCTTGATTCTTTACCTTTTCCATTAACGAATGCCCAAACACGTGTTGTAAATGAAATCCTAAGTGACATGACATCACCATATCGAATGAATCGGCTATTGCAAGGGGATGTTGGTTCCGGTAAAACGGTTGTTTCTGCTATTGCTATCTATGCAGCTTTCTTGTCTGGATACCAAAGTGCGTTAATGGTGCCTACCGAGATATTAGCTGAACAGCATGCTGAGTCACTTTTTCAATTGTTTGAACCTTTTGGAGTATCAGTAGCTTTGTTAACTAGTTCAGTAAAAGGGAAGAAAAGAAGAGACTTACTAGAAAGAGTAGCAAACAATGAAATTAATTTATTAATTGGGACACATGCACTTATTCAAGATGAAATCATGTTCCATAAGCTTGGACTTGTTATTACAGATGAACAACACCGTTTTGGAGTTGAACAAAGGCGGCTGCTAAGAGAAAAAGGTGAACAGACCGATGTATTATTTATGACAGCTACACCAATACCTCGGACATTAGCGATAACTGCCTTTGGTGAAATGGATGTATCAATTATAGATGAACTGCCAGCAGGAAGAAAAACAATCGAAACATACTGGGTAAAGCCGGATATGCTAGAACGTATATTAGTCTTTATTGAAAAGGAAGTTTCTAAAGGACGGCAAGCTTATGTTATTTGTCCGCTTATTGAAGAATCTGATAAGTTGGATGTGCAAAATGCCCTTGATGTTCATGGTATGCTTACTCAATACTATAGAGGTCGCTATAAAGTAGGTCTTATGCATGGCAGGTTAAGCTCAGATGAAAAAGATGAAGTAATGAGGAGCTTTAGTCAAAACGAGGTTCATATTCTTGTGTCAACGACTGTTGTTGAAGTTGGTGTAAACGTGCCAAACGCTACCACAATGGTTATTTATGATGCGGAACGTTTTGGATTATCTCAACTCCACCAACTCCGTGGTCGGGTTGGAAGAGGAAGTGATCAGTCATATTGTATTTTGCTGGCCGATCCTAAGTCGGAAACAGGGAAAGAACGTATGAAAATAATGACTGAAACAAATGATGGTTTTGTTCTCTCTGAGCGAGATCTTGAGCTTAGAGGCCCTGGTGATTTTTTCGGGAAAAAGCAAAGTGGTGTTCCTGTTTTTAAGGTTGCAGATATGGTTCATGATTACAGAGCCTTGGAAGTAGCAAGGCAGGATGCAGTTGAACTTGTAGGTTCGATGGAATTTTGGAAGGGAAATCAATATGAGGCTCTAAGAAACTACCTTACTAACTCGGGAGTATTAGATGGTGAAAAATTAGATTAATGCTCTAGCTCTATATCACAAAGTAAAACGCTACACCTAATAGATTTAGGACAACAATACTTTTTAGAAAACAGATTGCAATGACTTGCAATCTGTTTTCTTTATATATATACTACTATTAGTACCTAGTCTTAATAGTTCGGACGGTGTCGTATACATAATGAGGAAGAATAAGAAAGAGAGACAGTCTTTATTACAAGAAACAATTGCTATCACTCCATTTATAACAGATGAAGAATTAGCGGAAAAATTTCAAGTGAGTATTCAAACAATCCGTTTGGATCGCTTAGAACTATCAATTCCTGAATTAAGAGAGCGAATAAAACATGTAGCGGAAAAGAAACTAGATGATGAGGTAAAAGCGCTGCCGATTGAAGAAGTCATTGGTGAAATTATTGACCTTCAGCTTGATCATTCTGCGATCTCTATCTTAGAAATAAGAAAAGAGCATGTATTTAGTAGAAACCAAATAGCACGGGGACATCATCTTTTTGCACAAGCAAATTCGTTAGCTGTTGCTATGATAAATGATGAGCTTGCTTTAACGGCGAAAGCGAATATTCGATTTACCACACAAGTTAAAGAAAATGAACGTGTCATTGCCAAGGCTAAAATAGTGAAAAACGATCCTGAACAAAGACGAACATTAGTAGAAGTGAACAGCTTTGTGGGCAATGAATTAGTGTTTTCGGGTGAGTTTGAAATGTATCGCTCAAATCCAACACAAAGGTAGGTTACATAAATGAAGCTCGCAATTGATGCGATGGGTGGAGACAATGCACCACAAGCAGTAGTAGAAGGAGTAATGAAGGCTATCACTGCTTTTCCAGATTTAGAAGTAACATTAATAGGGCAAGAAGATAAAATTAAAACATACTTAACAGATTCCACACGAATCTCAATTTTACATACAGATGAAGTGATAGAAGCTACTGATGAGCCCGTTCGCGCGGTTAGACGGAAGAAAAATGCGTCAATGGTTTTGATGGCAAATGAAGTAAAAGAAGGAAGGGCAGATGGTTGTATTTCTGCTGGGAACACAGGAGCACTAATGACAGCAGGTCTCTTTGTTGTTGGTCGAATCGAGGGAATAGAAAGACCTGCTTTATCACCAACTTTGCCAACATTAAATGGAAAAGGTTTTTTATTTTTAGATGTTGGTGCAAATGTAGACGCTAAGCCGGAACATTTATTGCAATATGCAATAATGGGTTCTATATATGTTGAGAAAGTTCGTGGAGTTAAAAATCCACGCGTTGGTTTGCTAAATGTAGGTACAGAAGATAAAAAAGGAAATGAGTTAACAAAACAAACTTATGAGCTTTTAAAACAAACAGATTTAAATTTTGTAGGAAATGTTGAGTCAAGAGATTTAATGGAGTCCGTTGCTGATGTTGTTGTAACAGATGGGTTTACCGGAAATATAGCTTTAAAGACAATTGAGGGTACAGCACTCTCTGTTTTTTCTATGCTTAAATCAGCTTTAACGAGTAACCTTAAGTCTAAAATTGCTGCGGGTATCCTGAAGCCTCAGCTAAAATCAATAAAACAACAGATGGATTATTCAGAGTACGGTGGTGCTGCGCTCTTTGGCCTTAAGGCACCTGTAATAAAAGCGCATGGCTCTTCAGATGCTAATGCAATATACAACGCAATTCGCCAAACAAAAGATATGGTGTCTTATGATGTTGCTGAAACCATTCATGCATCGCTAAAAAGTATGAATAAAGAAGATTAACAGGATAGAAACGGGGGAACACTTTCATGACAAAAATCGCTTTTTTATTTCCAGGCCAAGGTTCACAGACTGTTGGAATGGGAAAAGATTTTTATGAAGAAGTAGAATCATCCAAACAAATTTTTGATCAAGCAGATGAACGATTAGGTCAAGAATTATCGAAACTTATTTTTGAGGGACCACAAGATACATTAACTTTGACTTATAATGCTCAACCGGCGCTTCTTACAACAAGTATTGCAATATTAAACCATTTCAAACAATTTAATATTCAACCAGAATATGTTGCTGGACATAGCCTTGGTGAATACTCAGCGCTTGTTGCAGCTGGTGTACTTCCTTTTGAAGATGCAGTTTATGCAGTTAAAAAGCGTGGGGAATATATGGACCAAGCGGTTCCAGCAGGACAAGGAGCTATGTCAGCGGTTTTAGGCATATCAGCTGAAGAATTAGAAAAAGTAACAGCTCAGGTTTCTGATGAAGGAGATTCGGTACAACTGGCTAACTTAAATTGTCCAGGTCAAATCGTTATTTCAGGTACGGCTGAAGGAGTTGAAAAAGCTTCAGCACTGGCAAAAGAAAATGGAGCGAAAAGAGCCATTCCACTTGTAGTTAGTGGTCCGTTTCATTCTGAATTAATGAAACCTGCTGCACATAAGTTTCAAGAGGTATTATCTCAATTAAACTTTCAAGATGCATCTATTCCAGTTATAGCAAACGTAACAGCTAAGCCAGTGAAAGAGAGTCTTGAAATTAAAGACTTACTAGTAAAACAGTTATACTCTCCTGTAAGATGGGAAGAATCAGTAAAAACAATGATGGAAAATGGTGTGACGACGTTCATAGAAGTAGGTCCTGGTAAGGTATTAACAGGATTAGTGAAAAAAATTGACCGCTCTGCAACGATTCACAACGTTTTTGATCTTGAGTCATTACAAGCTACTGTAGAAAAGCTTAAGGAGGAACAATAAATGTTGGAGAATAAAGTTGCTCTTGTAACCGGAGCTTCTCGTGGAATTGGTAAAGCGATCGCATTGGATCTTGCGAGTAATGGAGCAAGCATTGCCGTGAACTATGCAGGAAATGAAGCGAAAGCAAATGAAGTTGTCGATGAAATCAAAGCAAATGGTGGAAATGCAATTGCCATTAAAGCTGATGTTTCAAATGGTGACGAAGTTCAAGCTATGATTAAAGAAGTATTAAATGAGTTCGGTCAATTAGATATTCTAGTAAATAATGCTGGAATCACAAGAGATAATCTTCTAATGAGAATGAAAGATTCTGAATGGGATGATGTTATTGACACAAACTTAAAAGGTGTTTTCCTTTGTACGAAAGCTGTAACAAGACAAATGATGAAGCAGAGAAACGGTCGTATCATTAATATTACATCTGTTGTTGGAGTTAGTGGTAACGCTGGTCAAGCTAACTATGTTGCGGCGAAGGCTGGGGTTATTGGATTAACAAAAACAACAGCAAAGGAACTGGCTTCAAGAAATATTACTGTAAACGCAGTTGCTCCTGGCTTTATCACAACTGACATGACAGATGAACTTAATGAAGATATAAAAGCAGATTTATTAAAACAAATACCACTTGCAACTTTAGGTGAACCTAGTGATATTGCTAATGTTGTAACATTCCTTGCTTCTGAAAAAAGCAAATATATAACCGGACAAACGCTGCATGTAAATGGCGGAATGGTTATGTAATCTCCCATATAGATGTTGAATCTATGTTTAGGGAGCTAAAATTATTGAAAATACTAGAGAGAAGCCTAGTTTTTCAATTAAAAATCATCTATAATACTTGAGGGGAGGTGAACGAAAATGGCAGATGTATTAGAACGTGTAACAAAGATCATCGTTGACCGCTTAGGCGTTGATGAAGCTGAGGTAAAATTAGAGTCTTCTTTTAAAGATGAT
Source organism: Bacillus sp. AFS040349 (assembly GCF_002577655.1). NCBI lineage: Bacteria > Bacillati > Bacillota > Bacilli > Caryophanales > Bacillaceae > Bacillus > Bacillus sp. AFS040349. Next base: position 63,068 of record NZ_NUMC01000031.1, read on the forward strand.
CTTGGAGCAGATTCCCTTGATGTAGTTGAGCTTGTTATGGAACTTGAAGATGAGTTCGATATGGAAATTTCTGATGAAGATGCAGAAAAAATCGGTACAGTGGGTGACGCTGTTAACTACATAAATAGCCAACAGTAATGTTGATGATAAGTCCCGTATTTATTACGGGGCTTTCCCCCTTTTATTAGATATTTTTTAATAGTAAAATGTAAAAAGCAAGCCCCAAAACCTTTTTGCCCAGGTACGAAGCTCTCGTTACAAAACTTGAGTACGATTAACAGGTCATAAGCCACTTCATAATTCAAGGGAATAATGTCACCTTCAATTATGAAGTGTCTTATATAAGGATCAAGGCGTCGCTGCAGCTATAAAATTGGAGGTGCCTGATGATGGCAAGACATATTAATTATAAAGAAAGAAGATCTTTTGCTAAAAAAGCAGAGGAATTCAAAAAATTCCAGGAGCGTATTGGTCACACATTTACTAATGAAAAACTTTTATATCAAGCATTTACTCATTCTTCTTATGTAAATGAACATCGGAAAAAGCCATATGAAGACAATGAAAGACTTGAATTTTTAGGTGATGCTGTTTTAGAATTGACCATTTCTCAATATCTTTATAAAAAATATCCAATGATGAGTGAAGGAGAATTAACAAAACTGCGTGCCGCTATTGTTTGTGAACCTTCTCTTGTATCATTCGCGAATACACTTGCATTTGGTAGCTTGGTTCTACTTGGAAAAGGAGAAGAAATGACGGGTGGACGAGCTCGCCCTGCATTGCTTGCAGATGTTTTTGAAGCATTCGTTGGTGCACTTTACCTAGATCAAGGTCTTGATTCTGTTGTTCAATTTTTAGATAAATTTGTTATTCCAAAAGTTGACGAAGGTGCCTTTTCTCATGTTATGGACTTTAAGAGTCAGCTTCAAGAACTTGTTCAGCGTGACACTAAAGGGACACTTGAATATAAAATTCTCCAGGAAAAAGGACCAGCTCATAACCGAGAGTTTGTATCCACTGTATCTTTAAATGGTGAGGTTTTTGGCACAGGAAGTGGAAAGTCAAAAAAAGAAGCTGAGCAACATGCTGCACAAGAAGCACTTTCAAAGCTTCAACAAATAAATAAATAAGATACTATGAAGGGCAGACTCATGTAGGTATTAATTGAGTTGTCCTTTTTTTAAGGTTTTACATGTTATCATTTATATTTTGCAATGATTGATCATATTGATAGGAAGTCAAATATCCAAATGTATGAACCGAGCTTCGACATATTGTGATAAAATATGAAGGAGTTTCAGAATAGACGTATTAATAACATTTTCGAAACAAAATAACATAAAAGAAAATAGTAAGGAGGATCACAATGTTCCTCAAACGATTGGATATTGTAGGATTCAAGTCCTTTGCTGAACGAGTAACTGTTGATTTTGTAAAAGGTGTTACAGCAGTAGTTGGACCTAATGGTAGTGGTAAGAGTAATATAACAGATGGAATAAGATGGGTATTAGGTGAACAATCAGCTAAGTCTCTTCGCGGAGCCAAAATGGAAGATATTATTTTTGCTGGAAGTGACTCTAGAAGAGGGCTGAATGTAGCGGAGGTAACCCTTACTTTAGATAATGATGATTCTTTCCTCCCAATTGATTATCACGAGGTTAGTGTAACACGTCGTGTATATCGATCAGGGGAAAGTGAATTTTTTATTAATAAACAAAGTTGCCGTCTAAAAGACATTGTTGATTTATTTATGGATTCCGGTTTAGGTAAAGAAGCCTTTTCCATAATAAGTCAAGGAAAAGTCGAAGAAATTCTCAGCAGTAAATCTGAAGAACGCAGAACCATTTTTGAAGAGGCTGCTGGTGTTTTAAAATATAAGTCGCGTAAAAAGAAAGCAGAATATAAATTAGCTGAAACCCAAGAAAATTTAAACCGTGTTCAAGATATCCTTCATGAATTAGAAGGACAGGTTGAACCTCTAAAAATACAGGCTTCAATCGCTAAAGATTATTTAGAGAAAAAAGAAGAATTAGAGAAGATTGAAGTAGCGCTTACGGTTTTCGAAGTAGAAGAGCTGCACGGGAAATACGAAGCTCTTTCAAATTCAGTTGAAGAGGGAAAAGACCGCGAATTAAAGCTTGCTGCAACCATGCAAAAACGTGAAGCTGATGTTGAACGAATGAAAGAGCATCTTAGTGCTTTGGATGATTCAATTGATGATCTACAACAAGTTCTCTTATTAACAAGTGAAGAACTGGAAAAGCTAGAAGGTAGAAAAGAAGTCTTAAAAGAGCGAAAGAAAAATGCACATCAAAATAAAGCTCAGCTTGAAAGAACAATTGAGGAACTAACGGTTAAAATTTCTCAGTTAAGTCATGAAAAGCAAGAACAAGAGAATTTATTAACATCGTATACAAATGAACTAGAAGAAATTAAAAGTGAACTGTCAGAAAAGCAAAAGCTTGCCTCCACTTATGATCAAAACCTTGATGAATCTATTGAAGAATTAAAAAGTGAGTATTTTGATCTACTAAATGAGCAAGCTTCATCACGTAACGAGATAAATTACTTAGAAGAGCAGCTTTCACAGCAAGAAAGAAAAAATACAAGACTGCTAGATTCTAATCAAAGATACGTGACTGAACGTCAGGAAATCTTAGAAAAGAAAATGAAGATTGAAGCAAATTATTCACTAATTGAAAAACAATTATCAGATCAGATTAAAAGCTTTCGTGATACAACTGCGAAATTGGAAAACCTGAAGAATTCATATCAGAAAAAGGAGACAGCTCTTTATCAGGCTTATCAATTATTACAACAAACACGTTCACGAAAAGAAGTTCTTGAATCAATGCAGGAAGACTATGCAGGCTTTTTCCAAGGAGTAAAAGAAATTCTAAAAGCGAAAGATGAGCTTGGAGGAATTCACGGTGCTGTTGCTGAATTAATTACAACAGATAAGGAATATGAAACAGCGATTGAAATTGCCTTAAGTAGTTCTATGCAGCATGTCGTTGTTCAAGATGAATCTGCAGCTAGAAAAGCTATACAATTTTTAAAGCAGCATTCATTTGGACGAGCTACATTTTTGCCTCTATCAGTAATAAAGGAGCGTTCTATTAACCATCATGATTTAGCGTTGATTGAAAACCATCCTGCATTTGTTGGGCTTGCGAGAAATCTTGTTAAGTATCAAGCTCAATTTCAATCAATTATTGGGAATTTATTAGGTACTGTCATTGTTACCTCAGACTTAAAGGGAGCAAATGATATTGCTAAGTTAATGAATTATCGCTATCGATTAGTTACCCTTCAAGGTGATGTTGTGAATCCCGGGGGATCGATGACAGGTGGTGCGGTAAAACAAAAGAACAATTCTTTACTGAGTCGACAACGTGAACTAGAACAAATTGTAGAAAAGTTATCTGTAATGGAGCAGAAGACTGAGGAGCTTGAAAAAGATGTGAAATCCTCAAAAGAATCAATTCAACAGCATGAAAAAACGCTAGAGGAGCTTCGTTCTAAAGGTGAAAACCTTCGATTAGAAGAGCAAAAAATCCGTGGTAACATACGAGAGATTGAATTGAATGAAAAAAATGTAAATGATCATTTGAAATTATATGATTCTGAGCGAGAAGCCTTTGAGTCTGAGAAAACAAGAATGATAGGTCGAAAAGATGAACTTCAGGTGAAATTAAAAGAGATTTCAACAAGTTTGGAAAAACTGGATAAAGAAATCGAAGAATTGTCTGTAAAGAAGACAACACAACAAACGTCTAAAGATGAACTGCAGAATCAACTTATTGAATTAAAGGTAGTACATGCAAGTAAGCAGCAAGTGTATGAGAATCAAAAAGAAAAAGTTGAACGTATAAAATTAGACTTACAAGAATCTCAACAAAAGCATAAAGATGCATCTGAAGATTATTCACTTCTTTCAAATGAGATGAGTTCAAGTTCTTCAGGTGAGGAAAAACTAGATGAAGCTGCTAATAAGAAGCTACAAGACAAAAACAAAACAGTTGAATTAATAGCTAGCAGACGTGAAGAGCGTCTTCAGTTACAAGAAAAGCTTGAACATGAAGAGCGGGAGCTAAAAGAATTAAAACGTCAGGATAAACAGCTTCAAGATATTTTAAAAGATGAGGAAGTAAAGTTAAATCGATTAGATGTTGAACTTGATAATCGATTAAATCATCTTCGAGAAGAATATTTCTTAACATTTGAAGGTGCTAAAGAAAAATATACTCTTGAAATAGAAGTTGATGAAGCGAGAAAACGTGTGAAGTTAATTAAACTTGCAATTGATGAACTTGGAACGGTAAACTTAGGAGCGATTGATGAATATGAACGTGTTTCTGAGAGATTTACGTTTTTAACAGAACAACGCGATGATTTATTAGAAGCAAAAGATACGCTATATCAAGTGATCGATGAGATGGATATCGAAATGAAAAGAAGGTTCGAACAAACATTTAATGCTATTCGTTCTCATTTTGAATCTGTTTTTCAGGCATTATTTGGTGGAGGACGGGCTGAGTTGAAACTAACTGATCCTAATGACCTTTTAAATACTGGTGTTGATATTGTGGCACAGCCTCCGGGGAAAAAACTTCAAAACCTTGGCTTGCTTTCTGGTGGAGAACGTGCCTTAACAGCTATTGCCTTACTGTTTTCTATTTTAAAGGTACGACCGGTTCCTTTTTGTGTACTAGATGAAGTGGAAGCGGCACTTGATGAAGCAAACGTACACCGATTCGCACAGTATTTAAAAAAATTCAGTCATGAAACACAATTTATTGTTATCACGCATCGGAAAGGTACTATGGAAGAGGCTGATGTATTATATGGCGTAACAATGCAGGAATCAGGTGTTTCTAAGCTTGTATCTGTTAGACTTGAAGAAACAAAGGAATTAGTGCAATCTTAGTGGAAAGGAAACGACAAAGATGAGCTTTTTTAAAAAATTAAAAGAAAAAATTACTCAACAAACAGATTCTGTTACTGAAAAATTCAAAGAGGGCTTAACAAAGACAAGAGATTCTTTTGCTGGTAAAATGAATGATCTTGTAGCTAGATATCGTAAAGTGGATGAAGAGTTTTTCGAAGAGCTTGAAGAATTACTCATTAGTGCCGATGTTGGTGTTGCTACTGTTATGGATTTAATTGATGAATTAAAGATGGAAGTGAAACGTCAAAATATCCAAGATACGAAAGAAGTTCAAGCTGTTATTTCTGAAAAGCTTGTTGAAATATATGAAGGTAGCGATCATGATGAGTCGCTCAATAAATTGGAATTACAAGCTGGAAGATTAAATGTCGTTTTATTTGTAGGTGTAAATGGAGTAGGGAAAACTACGACAATTGGCAAGCTAGCACATAAACTAAAAAGCGAAGGAAATTCTGTTTTATTGGCTGCTGGTGATACTTTTAGAGCAGGAGCTATTGAGCAGTTAGAAGTGTGGGGAGAGCGTGTAGGTGTTGATGTTATTAAACAATCGGAAGGTTCTGACCCTGCTGCGGTTATGTATGATGCTGTTCAGGCAGCTAAGGCACGTAATGTCGATGTTTTACTCTGTGATACAGCTGGAAGACTACAAAATAAAGTTAATCTGATGAAAGAGCTTGAGAAAGTTAAGCGTGTAATCGAACGTGAAATACCTGGAGCTCCTCATGAAGTATTGCTTGTACTAGACGCAACAACAGGTCAAAATGCTATGACACAAGCAAAACAATTTTCCCAAGCAACAGATGTATCAGGAATAGTTCTTACAAAATTAGACGGTACTGCAAAAGGTGGTATTGTGTTAGCGATTAAAGGAGAGCTTGATATCCCTGTGAAGTTTGTTGGTTTGGGAGAAAAAATGGATGATTTACAAGAGTTTAACACGGAACAATATGTTTATGGTCTTTTCTCAGGAATAATTGAAGCACAAGAAGAAGAGTAAATAATCATTATTAAAGCTATCAATTTCATTTATTGAGATTGTTAGCTTTTTTGTTTTATTCAACACAAAACGTGAGTAAGAATGTGCTTATACATCGTCGCTATCACAATTTTCATATACAATTACTTGACAAGAAAAAGCTTCCTATGTAGACTAATAAGTTGTAAAGGTAATTCACTTAACAAAGGGGTGAATCGGCATGATGCTTGAAAAAACGACGAGGCTTACGTATTTATTTGATTTCTATCAATCGTTGTTAACACCTAAGCAGAAAAGCTATATGTCGTTATACTATTTAGATGATTTCTCCCTTGGTGAAATTGCGGAAGAGTATGATGTGAGTAGACAAGCTGTTTACGATAACATTAAACGAACTGAAGCAATGCTGGAGCAATATGAAGAGAAGCTATTATTATTTCAAAAATTTCAAGAGAGACAAAAGTTAATGACAAAACTACGTGAATTTTCTCCTAACATTGAGAACAAAGCTATGTTTGATTCATTACTAAATGAACTTGAGAAATTAGATTAGGAGGCGGCATATTATGGCATTTGAAGGATTAGCCGACCGACTGCAGAATACGATGGCCAAAATTCGCGGCAAAGGGAAAGTATCTGAAGCAGATGTAAAAGAAATGATGCGTGAAGTACGCCTTGCTCTTTTAGAAGCGGATGTTAACTTCAAAGTCGTGAAGGACTTTATTAAGCGCGTTAGTGAGCGCGCTGTTGGTCAAGAAGTTATGAAAAGCTTAACTCCAGGCCAACAGGTCATTAAAGTGGTTAAAGACGAGCTGACTGAACTGATGGGTGGAGAGCAGAGTAAAATAGCTGTGTCCAACCGCCCGCCAACGGTTATTATGATGGTTGGTTTACAGGGTGCTGGTAAAACAACAACTACCGGTAAACTCGCAAATTTATTAAGAAAAAAGCATAACCGTAAGCCGTTACTTGTTGCTGCTGATATTTACCGTCCTGCGGCGATAAAGCAGTTAGAGACATTAGGTAAACAATTGGATATGCCTGTTTTCTCATTAGGTGATCAAGTTAGTCCAGTTGAAATAGCAACAAAGGCATTAGCCCACGCAAAAGAAGAACATCATGATTACGTAATTATTGATACTGCAGGTCGTCTTCATATTGATGAAAATCTTATGGAAGAGCTTGAGCAGGTAAAAGAAATTGCGAAACCAGATGAAATTTTTCTTGTTGTTGATGCGATGACGGGTCAAGATGCGGTGAATGTTGCCAAAAGCTTTAATGAGCAGCTTGGGTTAACAGGGGTTGTTTTAACCAAACTTGACGGTGATACTCGTGGTGGAGCGGCACTTTCTATTCGGTCTGTTACTAATACACCTATTAAGTTTGTTGGGTTAGGTGAAAAGCTTGATGCTCTTGAGGCGTTTCATCCAGAACGGATGGCTTCAAGAATTTTAGGTATGGGTGATGTTTTAACACTTATTGAAAAGGCTCAAACAAATGTAGATGCTGAAAAAGCAAAAGAGTTAGAACAAAAAATGCGTACAGCATCCTTCACATTTGATGATTTCCTTGAGCAGCTTGGTCAGGTGCGCAATATGGGACCTTTAGAGGATCTAATTGGCATGTTGCCGGGGGCTAACAAGGTGAAGGGTTTGAAAAACCTTCAAGTTGACGAAAAGCAAATCAGTCATGTAGAAGCAATTATTAAGTCCATGACAAAAGCTGAAAAGATAAACCCTGAAATTATGAATGCTTCTCGAAAAAAGAGAATTGCAGTTGGTAGTGGTACATCCGTACAAGAGGTGAACCGACTATTAAAGCAATTTGAAGATATGAAAAAAATGATGAAGCAAATGACAAATATGTCAAAAGGAAAGAAAAAAGGCGGAATGAAGTTTCCGTTCATGTAATTCTATGATTTTAAGTCTCGTTTTTTAGAAAATATCATAGCAAAAAATAAGTTTTTTAAGGAAATTTTCTTCTGACAAGAAAAAAACCTTTACATCATATCACTTATTTGATAATATACTATCTTGTTGAAACATTTTCGGAGGTGCTTTATAAAATGGCAGTTAAAATTCGTTTAAAACGTATGGGAGCAAAAAAATCTCCTTTTTATCGTATTGTAGTAGCAGATTCTCGTTCACCACGTGATGGACGTTTCATTGAAGTTGTTGGGACATACAATCCAGTTGCTCAACCAGCAGAAGTGAAAATCAATGAAGAATTAGCATTAAAATGGATGTCAAACGGTGCTAAACCTTCTGACACAGTTCGTAACTTGTTCTCTAACGAAGGCATTATGGAAAAATTCCATAACGCAAAAAATAGCAAGTAATGACTGTTAAGATGAAAGAGTTAATCGAAGCAATTGTTAAACCACTTGTTGATTCTCCCGATTCTGTTGAGATAACTGAATTTGAACAGGAGCATCAAATAATTTATTGCCTTTCTGTTCATAAAGAAGATGTCGGCAAAGTCATTGGGAAACAAGGTCGTATAGCAAAAGCGATTCGAACTGTTGTGTATGCAGCAGGATCTAATTCATCTAAAAGAATCCAACTAGAAATTAATGACTAAAAAAGGGTGAGGAGGTTCCTCCCCTTTTTTTGTACGTAAAAAAAAATAGTAATAAATCAAATTAGAATATGAATGGTTTTTCAAAGTATTATGCTTGTAAATGGGAGGAACAATAATGAAGATACTCCACCAGGTTACAGTGAAGCAAATGATAACCGAAACAAGTAAGGAATTATTGATAAAACAATTTACACAGCGCAAAAAAAGCCTGAAACAGGAAATGGATCAATTATATTTTGAATATAAAAAACTAGAGAAAACGAGTAAACAGCTTGCTGGACCGTTCTTAAAAGAAATTGATAAAAGGCGGGAAAAGATTAAGCTAGTGGATTTTCAACTAGAACAAGTACATACATTACCAATTGGAAGCGAAATTAAAGATAAAGAAGTAGAAGCAATTGTCGAAGTAAATGTAGGAGACAATTGGGAAGAATTAATGAAAGAAAAAACGATTATCATTAGAGATGGAATCGTAGATCAAATACGCCTGAGGTGATTAATAGTATGACAGAAAAATGGTTTAATGTAGGGAAAATTGTAAATACACACGGAATTAGAGGAGAAGTTCGTGTTATTTCAAAAACAGACTTTGCTGAAGAAAGATATGAGCCAGGTAACACTCTTTATATATTTAAAGAAGGCTCTGATCAACCTATTGAAGTAGTTGTTGATAGCCATCGTGTTCATAAGAATTTTGATCTATTAACGTTTGAAGGAATGCCTTCAATTCAGGATGTTGAACAATTCAAAGGCTCACTACTTAAAGTGACAGAATCACAACTTTCTGAATTGGAAGAGGGTGAGTATTACTTTCACGAAATAATCGGTTGTAAAATGTTTACCGATGAAGGTGAAGAAATCGGGACAATTAGAGAAATATTAGCAACTGGTGCAAATGATGTATGGGTTGTACAAAGAAAGATAGGAAAAGACCTCCTAGTTCCTTATATTGAAGACATTGTTAAAGAGATTGATATCGTAGAGAAAAAAATTATTATAACACCTATGGAAGGGTTACTAGACTAATGAAGATCGATTTTTTAACACTTTTCCCAGAGATGTTTCATGGAGTCTTGAATGAATCTATCCTAAAGAAGGCACAGGAAAAGGAAGCTGTTCAGTTTAACGTGATTAACTTCAGACAATATTCCTCCAATAAGCATCAAAATGTCGATGACTATCCCTATGGTGGAGGTGCTGGAATGGTGTTAACTCCACAACCGATCTTTGATGCTGTAGAAGATATTCGTAGTAATGGGAATACTGAACCGAAAGTGATCTTGGTGTGCCCTCAGGGAGAACGTTTTACTCAGTCAAAAGCAGAACAATTAGCAAAAGAAGAACATCTTCTTTTTATCTGTGGTCATTATGAGGGGTATGATGAACGTATTAGGGAACATCTTGTAACAGAAGAGATCTCAATTGGGGATTTTGTTTTAACAGGTGGAGAACTCGCGTCAATGGTCATAACAGACAGTGTTGTAAGGCTTTTACCAGGAGTCTTAGGAAACGAAGATTCACCTGTACTAGACTCATACAGCTCAGGCTTACTAGAACATCCGCATTACACCCGTCCAGCAGATTTTAGAGGGTTACAAGTACCTGAAGTTCTTCTATCAGGGAACCATAAATTAATTGCAGAGTGGCGTGAAGAACAATCACTCCGTAGAACGTTTGAGAGACGTCCAGACCTGCTAAAATCATATCCTTTGACTGACAAGCAAAAAACCTTGATAAAAAAATGGGAAAATGAGAACTAGCTATTGCAGCCTAACAGTCTATATGTTATGATAAATCTCGTGACTTGCAGATGAAAAGTTTTTATTTAAACTATTTTCCTTTATGCAGTCTTTTATAACGATGTTCCGCTGCAATAAAAGTATTGGAATGAGCATCTGTTGGAAGGAGTTGAAAACGATGCAAAAATTAATTGAAGAAATCACAAAAGAACAATTAAAAACTGATCTACCTGCATTCCGTCCTGGTGATACTGTACGTGTACACGTAAGTATTGTTGAGGGTACTCGTGAGCGTATTCAGGTATTTGAAGGTGTTGTGATTAAGCGTCGTGGTGGTGGAATCAGTGAAACATTTACAGTTCGTAAGATTTCTTACGGTGTAGGTGTTGAGCGTACTTTCCCTGTACACACACCAAAGATCGCGAAGCTAGAAGTAATTCGTCGCGGTAAAGTTCGCCGTGCTAAACTTTACTACCTACGTCAATTACGTGGTAAAGCTGCGCGTATTAAAGAAATTCGATAAGATTGCTTAGTAGTCTACTAAGCCTCAAATATATGGGTCAGGTACACTGTCCGTATAGTTGAAAAGGAGCTTGTTACCTAACAAGCTCCTTTTTCAATAAAAAGGCTGTTTCATCACATGAACAGTAAACTCACCATACAAGTATAGTAATAAACAAATAATGGACATAATGATTGCTAGAAGCAGGTGAATTGAATGACCAAAAAGAAAAATGAACTTTTTGAATGGATAAAAGCATTGGCTATTGCCGTTCTTTTAGCAGCTATTATTAGGTATTTCTTATTTGCTCCTATTGTAGTTGATGGGTTCTCAATGATGCCAACTTTACATACACAAGATCGAATGATTGTTAATAAATTATCATACAAAATTGGAGAACCTGAACGTTTTGATATTGTGGTTTTTCATGCAACTTTAGAAAAAGACTATATAAAACGAGTAATAGGTTTACCGGGTGATAAAGTAGAATACAAAAACGATACGTTATACATTAACGGAGAAGCTTATGAAGAACCCTATCTGAATGAATATAAAGACGATTTAATTGACGGCCCGCTAACAGAACCTTTTGACCTCGATAGCATTATTGGGCAAGATACTGTACCAGAAGGTCATTTATTTGTCATGGGGGATAACAGAAGGCAAAGCAAGGATAGCAGACATATAGGAACAATACCGATAGAAGAGGTTATGGGTAAGGCAAGCTTAGTTTATTGGCCAGTATCAGATATACGGTTTGCTGAGTAATTTAAAGAAGGTGTTATGAAATGACGATACAATGGTTTCCAGGTCATATGGCAAAAGCGAGAAGACAGGTTACTGAAAAGATAAAACTTATTGACATTGTTTTTGAACTTGTAGATGCGAGAATTCCTATGTCTTCTAGAAATCCGATGATAGATGAAATTGTTTCATCTAAACCAAGAATAGTACTCTTGAACAAAGCTGACAAAGCTGATGATTCAATTACTAAGCAATGGATTGAATATTTTAAAGAACAAGATATACCCGCCATTGCTATAGACGCTCAATCTGGAACAGGATTAAAACAAATCACTGCATTGTCAAAAGTTCTTCTTAAAGAGAAATTTGATAAAATGGCTGCGAAGGGAATTAAACCTCGTGCCATACGTGCATTGATTATTGGTATCCCGAATGTTGGGAAATCCACTCTTATTAATAGACTCGCTAAAAGAAATATTACAAAAACTGGAGATCGTCCGGGAGTAACGACGGCACAACAATGGGTAAAGGTTGGAAATGAGCTAGAGCTTTTAGACACACCTGGTATCCTTTGGCCGAAGTTTGAAGATCAATTAGTAGGTCAAAAACTTGCAACAACAGGAGCAATCAAGGATGCTATTTTGAATCTGCAAGAAGTCACTGTTTTTGCATTAAACTTTATGAAAGAACATTATCCTAAAAGATTGTTAGAGCGCTATAATCTTAATGAAATTCCTGAAGAAATAGTCCCGCTATTTGATGAGATCGGGAAGAAACGGGGCTGTATGGTATCCGGGGGCTATATTGATTACGATAAAACATCTGAATTAATTTTAAGGGAAATAAGAACAGATAAGTTAGGGAAATTATCTTTTGAAATTCCTGCTGATTTTCAAGATGAATAAACCATTTTTAATCTGACCCGCATTTAATTATGACGGGTCTTTATTTATTTGAATTACGGCCGATATAATGATAAAGAATAATTTTAGATATTATACATATAAAAGACAAAACATGTGCACGAGGAGAACAAATAATGCCATTAACAACAAAAGAAGTTCAAAAAAAATTAGTGGAAATTACGGATATGCAAGATCCATTTCTTAAAGAGTGTCAAGCTGATACTAGAAAAGGAGTACAGCAACTCGTTGAAAGATGGTTTAAAAACTACGAACACGAGAAATTGTTACAGAAGCAATATTATGAAATGCTTAGTTATGAAAGAGCAGCAAAACAGGAGGGTTTTGAGTTTATTGCTGGAATCGATGAAGTTGGCAGAGGACCTCTGGCAGGACCTGTAGTTGCTGCAGCTGTCATTTTAAAAGAAGATTGCTATATCCCCGGCTTAACGGACTCTAAAAAGCTTTCTGAATCTATGAGAAATCACTACTATGATTTGATAAAGGAAAATGCTGAAGCTATAGGTATTGGCGTTATCTCACCAGATATAATTGATAAAGTTAATATTTACGAAGCTACAAAATTAGCGATGAAAAAAGCGATTGAGGAATTAGCTATTCAGCCAACTTATTTACTACTTGATGCGATGAAGTTAGATCTGCCAATTCAGCAGGAGTCTATCGTTAAAGGAGATTCAAAAAGTGTCTCTATTGCTGCAAGTTCAGTAATTGCTAAGGTAACACGAGATAAAATGATGGTCGATCTTTCTAGTAAATATCCACAGTATGGATTTGAGCAACATATGGGATACGGGACAAAATTCCATCTAGATGCGCTAAAAGAGTTTGGGGTAACAGAACACCACCGTAGGAGTTTTGCGCCTGTAAAGGGATTGTGCAACGTCCTATAAGGCTATTGAAGTAGGATATGGTAAAGAAAAGAGGCATTTTGAGAAGGGAGGAATAGGCTAATGGTTTATCCACTTGCAATAAAAAATCTTATTCAGACTACTGTTGAACAAATGACTATGCCCCAAAACCAATTAACATTAAAAGAAAATCAAGTCGTAGTTGGACATGTTCTAAAGCTCTTTCCTGACCAAAAAGCTCTTATTCAAGTTGGGCAATCTAAGCTTGTTGCACAGCTTGAAGCACCAATTAATGCTTTACAAAATTATTGGTTCCGTGTTAAAGGATCTAATCAACAAGGTATTGAGCTGAGGATTATTAAATCAGTGGAAGCTGATAAACTATCAAAACAGGATGCTTCTGCAAAGGACTTTCTTTCATTATTTCAGCAGAAACCAACAAAGGATAATATACTACTTTCAAATGTTTTGTTAAAGGAAAATATACCAGTTACAAAGGAACAGCTAGTATCAGCAACTGAGATCGTAAAAAACACACCGAAAAGTTTAATTCCCCAAACAATTGAAGCTATTAAATTTGCCCTCAAGCAACACTATCAACTTTCGGAAAATGTTGTAAGTTCTCTAGTTCAAGCTAATTCTAAAATCCCTTTAGCTAAGCAAATGGATACACTTTTTCAGTCACTTCAACAAGTGGACCAGCCAAAAGACCAAGTCAACCAATTGCGTTCCATTTTGGCCAATGTTATACAAAAACCTGTTGAACAGATGGTGGAAAAACTTATTCAACCAGAGTTTATCAAGACTCTTTCAAATGTTGAACAAAAGGTCGTAAAGGGAATAAATCAAAATGATGCTCATCAAATGAGCGGATTAAAACAAGTAATAAAAGAAGTGTTTCAACAAACTAGTACTCCTTTACAGCCTATTCAACCAAAAGATCATGCTGTAATAAATCAGTTCAGTCAAAATGAAATAGATATTATTCAAAAAATAGTTAACAAGGTCCCGTTTTTTTCATCAAAAGAAGATGTTCTTTCTCTTTTCTTTCATCATAGAAATGAACAATTTGAATTGCAAAAGCTTAATATGAATTTGGAATCTGGAAATGCAAGAGAACTCCAAATACTTAAAGAAACATTACTAGCTGCTAGCAAGGAGCTAGAAGGGTCTGTTATAAAGGAACAAGTGGATCAGCTTACAAACCGTTTAAACGGACAAACTCTGCTTCAGCAAGACACTGGACCGACGACGCAATTTATTACACAAGTCCCGCTGTTTGCTTTAAATCAAACAGATTTAACAATTCAATGGAATGGGAAAAAACGTTCAGATGGAACAATCGATCCATCTTTTTGCCGAATTCTTTTTTACCTACAGCTTCCTAACCTGTCTGAAACAATGATTGATGTGCAAATTCAAAACAGAGTGATGACGATAACGCTTATTAATAATAATGAGCATTTAAAAGAACTTGTTTCATCTAGTAGTGAAGAGCTAAAAAAGGGCCTTCAGACTATGAATTATCAGGTGACTTCGGTTCAAGTAAAGCCATTTGAAGAAGAAAAGAAAATTGGTTCTAATACAAATTTTTCTGGTGTTAATACTTCTTATACAGGAGTTGACTTTAAAATATGATAAAAAAGGAAGAACCAACAAAAGCAATTGCCTTAAAATATGATCAAAATAAAGAAAATGCACCTAAAGTCATTGCAAAAGGAAAAGGACTGATTGCAAAAGAAATTCTTGAAACAGCAAAAGAAAATCATGTACACGTACATGAGGACCCGGCACTTGTGGAACTTCTGACAAAATTGGAAATTCATCAAAAAATACCTGAAGAGCTTTATGAAGCTGTTGCAGAAATATTCGCTTTTGTTTATACGTTAGATAAAAAGCTATCAACATAAGAGATAGAATAATATAGTGACTAACCTTAAGAGTTTAGGCTGTTTAATATATAGACTACCTACATTTCTTAGGGTTTTTAATGTTCAAAAAGTATTTATTTTACTTTTAATTTTTAAAAGTTTTATTGTAAAAAAATAAAAATTGACTTGAATTTTACTATTTTATGTGTAATTGTAGACAAGGTTCGAACTATTATATAAAATGAAAGCGCAGTCTAATTTTATATTGCAAATTGGTTAGGAGGATGGCTAATGAATATCCATGAGTACCAAGGGAAAGAACTCCTTCGCAAATACGGAGTATCTGTACCAAACGGACGAGTGGCTTTTTCTGTAGATGAAGCGGTAGAAGCTGCAAAAGAGCTTGGAACAGACGTAGTAGTGGTAAAAGCACAAATCCATGCAGGTGGACGCGGTAAAGCAGGCGGGGTAAAAGTTGCAAAAAACCTTGACGAAGCACGTACATATGCAGAAGAAATTCTAGGGAAAACACTTGTAACTCACCAAACAGGTCCAGAAGGTAAGGAAGTTAAACGTCTTCTAATTGAAGAAGGTTGTGACATTAAAAAAGAATACTACGTTGGTTTAGTACTAGATCGTGCTACATCTCGAGTAGTTTTAATGGCTTCTGAAGAAGGTGGAACTGAAATTGAAGAAGTGGCGGAAAAAACGCCAGAAAAAATCTTCAAAGAAGTGATTGATCCTGCGGTTGGACTTCAAGGCTATCAAGCTAGAAGAATTGCATTCAACATTAATATTCCTAAAGAGTTAGTTGGTAAAACAGTTAAATTTATGATGGGATTATATCAAGTATTTGTTGAAAAGGATTGCTCAATTGCAGAAATCAATCCATTAGTTATCACTGGTGATGGCAACGTAATGGCTCTTGACGCAAAATTAAACTTTGATTCAAATGCATTATATCGCCATAAAGATATTGTAGAATATCGTGATTTGGAAGAAGAAGATCCAAAAGAAATCGAAGCATCTAAATATGACTTAAGTTATATCTCATTAGACGGTAACATCGGCTGTATGGTAAATGGCGCTGGTCTTGCAATGTCAACAATGGATATTATTAAGTATTATGGCGGCGAACCTGCAAACTTCCTTGATGTTGGGGGCGGTGCAACTGCAGAAAAAGTTACAGAAGCATTCAAAATTATTCTTTCTGATAAAAATGTTAAAGGAATTTTCGTTAATATCTTCGGTGGAATCATGAAATGTGATGTTATCGCAGAGGGTGTAGTTGAAGCTACGAAACAAGTTGGCTTAGAGATTCCTTTAGTTGTACGTCTTGAAGGTACAAATGTTGAATTAGGTAAGAAAATTTTAAATGAATCTGGATTAAATATTACTTCTGCAGAGTCTATGGCTGACGGCGCACAAAAAATAGTTTCATTAGTGAAGTAAGAAAGGCAGGGGACAAACATGAGTGTATTTATTAATAAAGATACGAAAGTAATCGTACAAGGTATCACTGGTTCTACAGCGTTATTTCATACAAAACAAATGCTTGAGTATGGCACAAATATCGTTGGTGGGGTTACACCTGGTAAAGGTGGAACAGAAGTAGAAGGTGTACCTGTTTTCAATACAGTTCAAGAAGCAGTTCAAGCGACTGGTGCAAACGCGTCTGTTATTTATGTACCTGCTCCTTTCGCAGCTGATGCAATTATGGAAGGTGTAGACGCAGAATTAGATTTAGTTATTTGTATTACAGAGCATATTCCAGTTATGGATATGGTGAATGTTAAACGCTACATGGAAGGTAAGAAAACTCGCCTTGTAGGACCAAACTGCCCTGGTGTGATTACACCTGAGGAGTGCAAAATTGGAATTATGCCTGGCTATATTCATAAGAAGGGCCATGTTGGTGTTGTTTCACGTTCTGGTACTCTTACTTATGAAGCCGTTCATCAATTATCACAAGCTGGTATTGGTCAATCTACTGCTGTAGGTATCGGAGGGGATCCTGTTAACGGGACGAACTTTATCGATGTTCTCAAAGCTTTTAACGAAGATGAAGACACATATGCAGTTATCATGATTGGTGAGATCGGTGGTACAGCTGAAGAAGAAGCTGCTGAATGGGTTAAAGCAAATATGACAAAACCTGTTGTAGGCTTCATCGGTGGTCAAACAGCACCTCCTGGAAAACGTATGGGTCATGCTGGTGCGATTATTTCTGGTGGTAAAGGTACGGCTGAAGAAAAAATTAAAACAATGAATGCCTGTGGAATTAAAGTGGCTGACACTCCATCTGTTATGGGTGAAACACTTATTTCTGTTCTTGAAGAACAAGGTTTATTAGAAAAATGTAAAACACACTAAATAAATTAATAGTAGGAACAGGTTTTTAACCTGTTCCTATTAATCGTAGAAAAAACAGGAGGATTTTATGGACGATGTAACAAAAAAATTATTTTTGTTAGCTCATTGTAAGGAACTTAATAGTCAAATGATTTATAAATTACTAACAATAGATCCATCGTTGCAGATTTTTTTTCAACTAAAAGACGATGAATGGTTACATTATTTTAATGTGAAGAAACATAAAATAGATAACATAAAAACTGAGTATTTTTCTCACTCAGCTGAGCTCCTCATTAAAAAATATAATCAGCAAAATATTTCTTTCCTTCCCCTTTTTGATCCCAATTATCCTTATTTGTTAAAGCAAATTGCTGATCCGCCTCCATTTTTATTTTATAAAGGTAATATCACCCTTGCTTCTCGTAAAAATCTTATTAGTGTAGTAGGTACAAGATATCCGTCTGAATATGGTGTTAAAGCCCTTGAGCATGTGTTAAAACCTCTTATCCAAGAAAAATGGGTTATTGTAAGTGGTTTAGCTAAAGGAATCGATACTTTAGCACATGAAGCAGCACTAAACCATGGGGGTGAAACAATTGCCGTAATTGGTGGAGGATTAGAGCATATATATCCTAGGCAGAATCAAACGTTGGCAAACAAGCTAATGACTTCACATCTTATTCTTTCAGAACATTCTCCTTCGACATCACCTCAAAAATGGCATTTTCCTAAAAGAAATCGAATTATTAGTGGTATTTCTTTGGGGACACTTATTATCCAAGCTAAGCAAAGAAGTGGTTCACTAATAACTGCACATCAAGCATTGGAGCAAAACCGAGAAGTATTTGCCATACCAGGATCTATTTTTGATGAGTGTAGTATTGGTGGAAATGAACTAATACAAAACGGGGCAAAATTAGTACAACATGCATCACATATATTTGAAGAATTTCCTCAAGAAGTTGAAATGTAAATTCAGGTGTTTTTTTGACAATTA
Source organism: Bacillus sp. AFS040349 (assembly GCF_002577655.1). Taxonomy (NCBI): domain Bacteria; kingdom Bacillati; phylum Bacillota; class Bacilli; order Caryophanales; family Bacillaceae; genus Bacillus; species Bacillus sp. AFS040349. The sequence continues at coordinate 81,557 of NZ_NUMC01000031.1, forward strand.
AGTAAAAATATTCATGTTATTTGAGCTTGAATTAGGATATGATTAGTGTAATTTCTTTTTATTATGTTTGACAAATGATATAGGAATATTTAATAATAGTGGAGATTTAAGTATAGATTTTGAAGAAACACAGTGATAATAGGAGTTTAATCAAATCTACTAGTTATTAACTACTTGGAGGAAAACCCTTCAATGTATAAATAGAAATTTAATTAATGAACTAAAAATTTCAAGAAATATAAAAGAGAGAATACCTCTTAAGGAGGATACCAGGCATGTCGGACTATTTAGTCATTGTGGAATCACCTGCAAAGGCGAAAACAATCGAACGTTATTTAGGGAAAAAATATAAGGTAAAGGCATCGATGGGTCATGTGCGTGATCTACCAAAAAGTCAAATTGGTGTTGATGTTGAACATAATTTTGAACCAAAATACATTACTATAAGAGGAAAAGGTTCAGTACTTAAAGAATTAAAAACAGCTGCTAAAAAAGCAAAAAAAGTATACTTAGCGGCTGACCCGGATCGCGAAGGGGAAGCGATTGCATGGCATTTAGCACATAGTCTTGACGTTGATGTAAACTCTGATTGCCGTGTAGTATTTAATGAAATTACAAAAGATGCTATAAAAGAATCTTTCAAGCATCCACGCTCAATCAATATGGATTTAGTTGATGCCCAACAAGCAAGACGTGTATTAGACCGATTGGTTGGTTATAAAATAAGCCCGATTCTTTGGAAAAAAGTAAAAAAAGGGTTAAGTGCAGGGAGAGTTCAATCTGTAGCTGTACGTTTAATTATTGATCGGGAAAATGAAATTAAAGAATTTGTACCAGAAGAATATTGGTCAATTGAAGGTCAATTTTTAAAAGGTCAAAAAGAATTTGATGCTTCTTTCTATGGAATAAATGGAGAAAAGCAAGATCTTAAGAATGAATCAGAAGTAAAGGCTGTTTTGAGTAACATTAAAGAAAATAAATTTAAAGTGGAAAAGGTGACGAAAAAGGAAAGAAAAAGAAATCCAGCCGTACCTTTTACAACTTCCACTCTTCAACAAGAGGCAGCGCGTAAGCTGAATTTTAGAGCAAAGAAAACGATGATGATTGCTCAGCAATTATACGAAGGTATCGATTTAGGTAAAGAAGGCACTGTTGGATTAATTACCTATATGAGAACGGATTCTACCAGAATATCAGAAACGGCCCAGACTGAAGCAACTGGTTACATTACTGAAAAATATGGTGAAGAGTTTATTGGCACACAAGCAAAAACAGCGAAGAAAAACAGTAATGCTCAAGATGCCCATGAAGCAATTCGTCCAACATCAGCCTTACGTGATCCAGCATCAATAAAAGAATTTCTGAGCAGAGATCAGTTAAGATTATATAAACTGATTTGGGAAAGATTTGTTTCTAGTCAAATGGCACCAGCTGTATTAGACACAATGAGTGTTGACCTTGTAAATAACGGTGTCATGTTTAGAGCTACAGGTTCTAAAGTTAAGTTTCCTGGATTTATGAAAGTATATGTTGAAGGAAACGACGATCAAATTGAGGAAAAAGATAGATTACTCCCGGATTTAAAAGAAGGCGATGAAGTCTATTCAAAGGATATCGAACCAGCGCAGCATTTTACACAGCCGCCACCACGGTACACGGAGGCTCGTCTTGTAAAAACGTTGGAGGAACTAGGAATAGGTCGACCATCGACTTATGCACCTACACTAGATACGATACAAAAGCGCGGATATGTTTCACTCGATAATAAACGTTTTATCCCTACTGAGTTGGGTGAAATCGTTTTAGAACTGATCAGAGAGTTCTTCCCAGAAATAATCAATGTTGAATTTACAGCAAATATGGAAAATAGCCTTGATGAAGTTGAGGATGGCCATATTCAGTGGATTCAAATTATTGACAATTTTTATAAGGATTTTTCTCCAAGACTTGAAAAAGCAGAAAATGAGATGGAGAAAATTGAAATTAAAGATGAACCAGCTGGTGTTGATTGTGAAGAATGTGGTCATCATATGGTTTATAAAATGGGTAGATATGGAAAATTTATGGCTTGCTCAAATTTCCCGGATTGCAGAAATACGAAGCCAATTGTAAAAGATATTGGGGTAAAATGTCCAAGTTGTGATGAAGGAACAATTGTTGAACGAAAGTCAAAAAAACGCCGCATTTTTTATGGCTGTGATCAATATCCTGAATGTGAGTTTTTATCCTGGGACAAACCAATAGCAAGAAGTTGTCCAAAATGTAATCATATGTTGGTTGAGAAAAAGCTTAAAAAAGGTGTTCAAGTTCAATGTATGGAATGCGATTATAAAGAGGAACAACAAAAGTAGGTGAGCAACTTTATGCTCACCTTTTTTAACTTATATTTTTTAGGACAACATAAGTAATAAGAATAAATGCCATTCTACATAAGGTCTTTTTAATTAATGGAGGGTCATGTCACGATGAATCAAGATGTAGTTGTAAATGTAGTAGGTGCTGGTTTGGCTGGAAGCGAAGCGGCTTGGCAATTAGCCAAAAGGGGTATTCAAGTAAAACTGTATGAAATGCGACCTGTAAAGCAAACACCTGCCCATCATACTGATAAATTTGCAGAGTTAGTTTGCAGTAACTCATTAAGAGCAAACAATTTAACAAATGCTGTCGGTGTATTGAAAGAAGAAATGAGAATTCTAGACTCTGTTATTATAAAGGCAGCAGATGAGTGTGCAGTTCCGGCTGGTGGAGCACTTGCTGTTGACCGGCATGAATTTGCCGGTAAGGTGACAGAGTTAGTAAAAGGTCATCAAAATGTAACTGTTATGAATGAAGAGGTAGAAGAAATTCCTTCAGGACCAACGATTATCGCAACAGGTCCACTGACCTCCAAAAGCTTATCAGAACAATTAAAAACTTTAACAGGTGAAGAGTATTTATATTTCTATGATGCAGCTGCTCCAATAATTGAGAAAGATAGCATCGATATGAACAAGGTATATTTAAAGTCCCGATATGATAAAGGCGAAGCAGCCTACCTTAATTGTCCTATGACAGAAGAGGAATTTGATCGATTTTATGAAGCTTTAATTGCTGCGGAGACCGTGCCATTAAAGGAATTCGAAAAAGAAATATTCTTCGAAGGATGTATGCCTATTGAAGTGATGGCACAAAGAGGAAGAAAAACAATGCTCTTTGGCCCTTTAAAGCCAGTAGGTTTAGAAGATCCAAAAACAGGGAAAAGACCATTTGCTGTGATACAACTTCGACAAGATGATGCAGCTGGAACTTTATATAATATTGTAGGATTTCAAACACACCTAAAATGGGGACCGCAAAAAGAGGTTCTTTCCTTAATTCCAGGTTTAGAAAACGCAGAAATAGTTCGATATGGCGTTATGCATCGTAACACGTTTATTAATTCACCAAAACTTTTAAGATCAACTTACCAATACAAAGACCGGGACGATTTGTTTTTTGCTGGTCAAATGACGGGTGTTGAAGGATATGTCGAGTCTGCCGCATCAGGGTTAGTTGCAGGAATAAATGCTGCACATCTTATTTTAGGAAAAGATTTAGTGGACCTACCAAATGAAACAGCTATTGGGAGTATGGCCAAGTATATTACAAATGCAAACGCAGATAACTTTCAACCAATGAATGCAAATTTTGGGATTTTTGCTCCATTACCTGAGCGTATAAAGAGTAAAAAAGAACGTAATGAAACACTGGCAAATCGCGCGCTAGAAACAATTCAAAAAATTTCGAAAAATTTATAGAAATTATTTGCAAGGGCTACTATTGTTGTGATAACATTTAGTAGCCCTTGTGTTGTTTGTGAGGTGTAAAATGTGAGAAATGTTAAGAATTATTTAAATTTGTTTATTGAATATTTACAAATAGAGAAAAATTATTCAAAATATACAATTGTGAATTACAGCAAAGATATTGAGGATTTTTTTTCTTTTATGGAAGAACAAGCAATGATCCATCTAGAAGACATGACATATAATGATACACGTTTATACTTAACGAAGTTACATAATAAAAAGTATTCTAGAAAAACAATATCAAGAAAAGTATCAACTCTTAGAAGTTTTTATAAATTTCTTGTTAGAGAAGAGATACTAACTGAAAATCCATTTACACTTGTTACATTGCCAAAAAAGGAGCAAAAAATTCCAAAATTTCTTTATGAAGAGGAAGTTGAGCAACTTCTTACCATATCTGACTGTAATACTCCTCTTGGGCAACGAAATCAAGCGCTCATTGAAGTGCTTTACGGTACTGGGATCCGTGTAAGCGAATGTTGCAACATTAAACTATCAGATATTGATTTTTTTATTGAAACGATTCTTGTATATGGAAAAGGTGGAAAGCAGCGATATGTTCCTTTCGGTAGCTATGCTCATGATGCAATTGATCAATATTTATCGGTTGGAAGAAAGGTGTTAATGAGCAAACTGAAGGTAAGTGATCAACACAATTATTTATTTGTGAATCATCGTGGGACACCGCTTACAGATCGTGGTGTAAGATATGTTTTAAATGACATGATAAAAAAAGCAGCATCAACACTTCATATTCATCCACATATGTTGCGCCATACATTTGCTACACATCTGTTAAATGAAGGTGCAGATATGAGAAGTGTACAGGAGCTTTTGGGTCATGAACATTTATCATCTACACAAGTATATACACACGTCACAAAGGAGCATTTGCAACGAATCTATATGTCCCATCATCCTCGGGCATAAAGGACTCAATTTAGGAGGTAGAACTATGTCTGAATTTCATGCAACAACAATATTTGCGATTCAACATAATGGTAAAGCTGCGATGGCAGGTGACGGTCAGGTAACTTTTGGGAATGCTGTTGTTATGAAACATACAGCTAAAAAGGTAAGAAAGCTTTTTAATGGTAAAGTAATTGCTGGATTTGCAGGATCTGTAGCTGATGCATTCACACTATTTGAGTTATTTGAAAATAGACTTGAAGAGTATAATGGGAATTTGCAAAGAGCTGCTGTTGAGCTAGCAAAGGAATGGCGTAGCGATAAAGTGCTAAGAAGACTTGAAGCTATGCTGATTGTTATGGATGAAAATGATCTTCTTTTAGTTTCAGGAACAGGTGAAGTGATTGAACCAGATGATGGGATCTTAGCAATTGGTTCAGGTGGTAATTATGCTTTGTCAGCTGGTCGTGCATTGAAGAGATTTTCAGGTGATTCCTTATCTGCAAAAGAAATTGCTGAGGGTGCTTTAACAATTGCAGGAGAAATTTGTGTTTATACAAATCTAAATATTATTGTCGAAGAACTTTAATAAGGGAGGCAAATAGTATGAATAAACAGTTAACCCCTAAAGAAATTGTTGAGCGTTTGGATCAATATATTATAGGACAAAAGGATGCAAAAAAAGCGGTAGCAGTAGCTTTAAGAAATCGCTATAGAAGAAGCTTACTAACTGAAAAGCTACGCGAGGAAGTTGTACCTAAAAACATTCTTATGATTGGACCTACAGGTGTTGGGAAAACCGAGATAGCAAGGAGAATTGCAAAACTTGCGCATGCCCCTTTTATTAAAGTTGAAGCAACAAAATTTACTGAAGTCGGCTATGTTGGTAGGGATGTTGAATCAATGGTGCGTGATCTGGTTGAGACTGCCGTTCGACTAGTAAAAGAAGAAAAAATAGCTGATGTTAAAGGGCTAGCTGAGGAAAATGCTAATAAACGGTTAATTGAGCTACTTGTTCCAAGTAAGAAAAAACAATCAGCAGCGAAAAATCCTTTGGAAATGCTTTTTGGAGGAGCGAGTCAACAATCTCAAGATCAAGAGGAAAGCTCAACTGAAGAATCTACTCTTCAAGAAAAGCGTCGTAGAATCTCACATCAATTAGCATTAGGTGAATTAGAAGATCATTATGTAACTGTCGAGGTTGAGGAACAACAAGCATCAATGTTTGATTTACTTCAAGGCTCGGGTATGGAACAAATGGGGATGAACATGCAGGATGCTCTAGGAAGTTTTATGCCTAAGAAAAAGAAAAAGAGAAAGTTAACTGTTAGAGAAGCAAGAAAAGTTATAACAAATGAAGAAGCAAGTAAACTAATTGATATGGAAGATGTAACACAGGAAGCTATTATACGTTCTGAACAAACCGGTATTATTTTCATAGATGAAATCGATAAAATAGCAGGTAAATCTAAGGGTGGATCTTCAGCGGATGTTTCCAGGGAAGGGGTACAACGTGATATTCTTCCGATTGTGGAAGGATCTACTGTTGTAACGAAATATGGATCAGTCAAGACAGATCATATGTTATTTATTGCTGCTGGTGCCTTTCATATCGCTAAGCCATCTGACCTTATCCCGGAACTACAAGGAAGATTTCCAATTCGTGTAGAATTAACAAAACTTAGTGTAGATGATTTTGTGAAAATCTTAGTAGAACCTGATAATGCTCTTTTAAAACAATATCAAGCGTTAATTGAAACAGAAGGTATACAATTAGAATTTTCTGACGATGCTATTCGTAGAATAGCTGAAGTTGCATTTGAGGTGAATCAAAATACTGATAATATTGGTGCAAGGAGATTACATACAATTCTTGAACGATTATTAGAAGATCTATCATTTGAGGCACCTGATATAAATTTAGAAAAGATTGTCATTACGCCACAGTACGTCGAAGACAAACTTGGGAAAATATCTAAAAACAAAGATTTAAGCCAGTTTATATTATAAAAAATTACAATTTCATATGTTTACAGGAGGAACCAATAAATGGCTCTATTACAGAAAACACGTAAAATTAATGCAATGCTCCAAAGAGCAGCAGGGAAACCAGTTAACTTCAAAGAGATGGCTGAAAAGCTAAGCGAAGTGATTGAAGCAAATATCTTTGTTGTAAGCAGAAGAGGAAAGTTACTAGGCTTTGCAGTTAATCAGCTTATCGAAAACGAGAGAATGAAAAAAATGCTTGAAGACCGTCAGTTTCCTGAAGGTTATACAAACAACCTTTTTAACATAACAGAAACATCTTCAAACATCGATGTATATAGTGAATATACTGCATTTCCAGTTGAAAATCGTGAATTATTTAAAAATGGCTTAACAACTATCGTGCCGATCATTGGTGGTGGAGAGCGTTTAGGAACTTTAATTTTAGCAAGAGTACAAGAACAATTTGAAGATGAAGATTTAATTCTTGCTGAATATGGAGCTACTGTTGTAGGTATGGAGATTCTGCGTGAAAAAGCTGAAGAAATCGAAGAGGAAGCACGAAGCAAAGCGGTTGTACAAATGGCTATCAGTTCTCTATCATACAGTGAATTAGAAGCGATTGAACATATATTTGAGGAATTAAGCGGAAATGAAGGTCTTTTAGTAGCTAGTAAAATAGCTGATCGTGTTGGAATTACAAGATCTGTAATTGTAAATGCATTACGTAAGCTAGAGAGTGCTGGTGTTATTGAATCCCGATCTCTAGGGATGAAAGGAACATATATAAAAGTTCTTAATGCGAAATTCTTAGTTGAATTAGAGAAATTAAAAACAAATTAATAATAAAAGGCACTTTGAGGATTATATCCTTAAAGTGCCTTTTTTGAGTTTTTGTAAATCTTTTTTGATTTATTCAATAAGATAGAAAATCCGACTTTTTTTTACAAAACCTTAATAGACTTTAAGACTAATATTTCATACAATGAGTAAGAAGAAAACACATATTTCGACATTATACGATACGTATGTACTTTACATTTTGTGAGGGGATATTATGAAATTATTTTCAAATACAATAAATAGTTTAGAAACCGCAATTTCTCAATCAACTGCTAAGCAAAAGGTTATCTCTAATAACATTGCCAATGTTGATACCCCGAATTATAAAGCTCAAGAGGTTCGGTTTAATACTGCATTATCAAATGAGATGCAAAAACTTCAGGCTACAAAGACAAACGCCAAACATTTTGAATTTGGTGGTTCTGATACATCAAGCTTTAAAATCGTTTCAAGAAATAACACCAATTATCATCATAATGGAAATAATGTTGACATTGATTCTGAAATGACAGAAATGGCAAAAAATCAAATTCAATATAATGCGCTAATCGAAAGAATAAGTGGGAAATTTAACTCACTAAAAACAGTGATTAAAGGTGGCAGATAAATATGTCTATTTTTCATTCAATAAACACATCTGGTTCGGCATTAACTGCTCAGCGGGTTAGAATGGACGTTATTTCTTCGAATATGGCTAATATGGACACAACCAGAGGAGAATTCATTGATGGTGAGTGGCAACCATATCGCAGAAAAATGGTTGTCACTCAGCCCCAAGGAAACAGTTTTTCCTCTTTTCTTAATAAGGCAATGGGCTCGGGCTCATCAGCAAAAGCCGATGGGGTAAAAGTAACGGAAATTGTCGAAGATGATACTCCATTTGAACTAATCTATGACCCAGAGCATCCGGACGCTAATGATGAAGGCTATGTCGCGATGCCGAATGTAGATCCTTTAAAGGAAATGGTTGATCTTATTAGTAGCACTCGATCATATGAAGCGAATGTTACGGCAATGAATGCTTCTAAAGGGATGCTAATGAAAGCATTAGAAATTGGGAAATAGGTGATTAGAAATGATTAATAGTATTAGTCCATTCCAAGTAACAACTACTCAGCCTGTTCAACCTAAGGCTATCAATATAACAAATAGTAAGACGGAAAATAAAACTAGTTTTGCAGAAACGTTAAAGCAATCTATTAATGAGATCAATAAAGTACAACTTGAATCAGATAAAATGACAGAGGCTCTTGCAAGCGGCAAAAATGTGGAACTTCATGATGTCATGATTGCATCCCAGAAATCAAGTATTACGCTTCTAACAGCTATAGAAGTCAGAAACAAAGCGATTGAAGCATATCAAGAAATGATGAGAATGCAGGTTTAGTAGTTTAGAGGAACCGTTCTATTAACAATAGAACGGTTCTGACTACGAAATGCAGAAAGTCATTGTGACCGGGGGATTTTATGGAATGAACGAAAAATTAATGAATACAAAAGATAAACTATCTGGGCTATGGCAAGGAAGAAGTAAAGGACAAAAAAACCTTATTATAACAGGCACGATTCTGTTTTTTGTTATAGCCGGGCTATTGACTTACTTTGTGTCAAAACCTACTTTAGTTCCTCTTTATTCTAATCTTTCTCCTGCTGAAACAGGTCAAATTAAAGAAACACTTGATGCGAAGGGTGTTCAGTCCGAAATCTCAAATAATGGTTCAACCATTATGGTACCAAAAGAGATGGTAGACACTTTGATGGTTGAGTTAGCAGCTGAAGGAGTTCCAAATACGGGAACAATTGACTATTCTTACTTTGGTCAGGATTCTGGTTTTGGAATGACGGATAAAGAGTTTGATGTGATTAAACTTAAGGCTACTCAAACAGAGCTGGCAAACCTAATGAAGGGAATAGAGGGAGTTAATAATGCAAATGTCATGATTAATCTTCCAGCAGAATCTGTTTTTGTAGGAGAACAAACTGAAGGTTCATCTGCTTCGGTTGTATTAAATTTAAAACCTGGAGCTCAATTGGACCAAGAAAAAGTAAATGCACTTTTTCACTTAGTTTCTAAAAGTGTTCCAAATCTTTCTACAGATAATATCGTCATTATGGATCAAAACTTTAACTATTATGATCTAAATAATGGTCAAAACTCTTCACCAGGTACAAGCTATGCATCTCAGCAAGAAATTAAAGCACAAATTGAACAAGATATTCAACGAGATGTTCAAAAGTTATTGGGTACGATGATGGGACAAGAAAAAGTTGTTGTTGCGGTAACAACAGATATTGACTTCACTCAAGAAAACCGTGAAGAAAATATTGTATCTCCAGTAGTCGAAGGTTCTGATGAAGGAATTGCTGTTAGTGTAGAAAGAATTACCGAAGCCTATACGGGAGATGGTGCTGCCGCCGCAGGTGGTCCGAATGGAACTGGTGAAACGGATGTTCCTAACTACGAAGCAACAGCAGAAGGCACTGGTAATGGAGATTATGAACGTATTGAAGAACGAATTAATAATGAAGTGAATCGTATTAATAAACAGATTGTGGAGAGTCCGTATAAAATACGGGACTTAGGAATTCAAGTAATGGTCGAACCACCAGATCCAGAAAATCTGGATTCATTCACACCAGAACGCGAAGAAGATATTCAACAAATATTATCAACAATCGTAAGAACCTCAATTAATAAAGAAGCTGATGCAGAGCCTTTAACACAAGAGCAGCTAGAAGAAAAAGTTGTGGTTTCTGTTCAACCGTTCGATGGTAAACAGCAACTTGCTGAAGCTGAAGCAACTCCAGTTATTCCAATTTGGATGTACATTGTAGGAGGAGTTTTACTATTAGCAATCATTGTTCTTATCATTCTGCTAGTTAGAAAGAAAAAGCAAGAGAATGAAGAGCTTGAAGAAGAGGAAGACGACTTACAGGATGGACCAACGTTTGATATTCAAGATATCAACAACAATGAAATTGAGACAGAGACTACAGTTCGTAAAAAGCAGCTAGAAAAAATGGCAAAAGAAAAACCAGAAGATTTTGCAAAACTGTTACGAACTTGGATTTCTGAGGAATAGGAGGTTAACTGATGGCTAGGAAAGATAATAATACATTAACAGGTAAACAGAAGGCTGCCATTCTTTTAATCTCTTTAGGACCAGAAGTATCAGCATCTGTTTATAAACATTTGTCTGAAGAAGAAATCGAAAAACTAACATTAGAGATTTCAGGTGTACGAAAGGTCGATTCCGAAAAGAAAGAAGAAATTATTGAGGAATTTCATGATATTGCAATGGCGCAAGATTTTATCACCCAAGGTGGAATTGCTTACGCAAAAGAGGTACTGGAAAAGGCATTAGGTGAGGATAAAGCAACTAGCATTATTCACCGACTAACATCTTCCTTACAAGTTAAACCATTTGATTTTGCAAGGAAGGCAGATCCATCACAGATTTTGAACTTTATTCAAAATGAGCATCCTCAGACAATTGCCCTGATTCTTTCTTATCTAGAACCGAATCAATCAGGACAAATTCTATCTGAGCTTCCACAAGAACTGCAAGCAGATGTTGCGCGAAGAATTGCTGTAATGGATAGAACAGCTCCTGAAATAATTAATGAAGTTGAACAGATTCTTGAACGCAAGCTTTCATCAACGGTTACTCAAGACTTTACACAAACTGGTGGAATTGAGGCAGTTGTTGAAGTATTAAATGGAGTGGATCGATCAACAGAAAGAACCATCCTTGATTCACTTGAGATTCAAGATCCGGTATTGGCTGAAGAAATTAAAAAGAGAATGTTTGTCTTTGAAGACATTGTTACACTTGATAATCGTGCAATACAGCGTGTGATTAGAGATGTAGAAAACGATGACTTAATGCTTTCACTTAAAGTTGCTAGTGAAGAAGTTAGAGATGTGGTCTTTAAGAATATGTCTAAACGAATGGTTGATACGTTCAAAGAAGAAATGGAATTTATGGGGCCAGTTAGGCTTCGTGATGTAGAAGAGGCTCAATCAAGAATTGTTGGTGTTATTAGAAGGCTTGAAGAAGCTGGTGAAATTGTCATTGCCCGTGGTGGAGGAGATGATATTATTGTCTAGGCTTATTAAGTCTCAATTCACTAATCATCATGATGACAAAAGAACAATAGCAGTCCAGCAACTTCAGGTATTAATGCAAGATAAAATAACTCAAGATGATCCTGAGTTATTAAAAGAATCTTCATATATTATTCAATCAGCTAGAGCAGAAGCAGAGAAGATCATCCAATCTGCACATGACGAGTCATCTAGAATAAAGCAGCAAATAGACGGTGAAAGAAATGAGTGGCATCAAGAACGCGAACAATTAATTGAACAGGCCAAGCAAGAAGGATATGCAGAAGGTTTGGAACTGGGAAGACAAGAAGCACTAAGACAATATCATGCTCATATAGAAGAGTCGAAAAGAATGATCGATATGGCAAAACATGATTATGATGAAATAATTCAATCTGCCGAAAACACAATCTTAGAACTTTCGATAAAAGTAGCAGAAAAAATTATTAGTTCTAAACTTGTTGACTCACAGGAGAATTTCCTTCCCTTAGTAAAAAAGGGGCTTCTTGAAGTAAAAGAATATGAAAATATTAAAATCCATGTTCATCCATGTTACTACGAATTGGTGTTAAATCAAAAAAATGAATTAAAAACATTGGTGACAAATGACACAGACTTATATGTATATGCTAATGCAGAATTAAATGAGCAGGATTGCTTTATCGAATCTGCTTTTGGGCGGATTGATCTGAGTATTGATACTCAATTAGAGCAGTTAAAAGAACAATTACTAGATTTACTTGATGAGAGGTGATTTCCAATTGAGAGCAGTGGATCTGATTCATACAATTGACAGTTTAGATTCCTATAAGCGTTATGGGAAAGTAAAAAGGGTAGTCGGGTTGATGATTGAATCAAGAGGACCTGAAAGCTCAATTGGTGACCTTTGTTATATTTATACCGGATCAACTAAGAAAACGAGAATTCCGGCAGAGGTTGTTGGTTTTAAAGATGAAAATGTTCTGTTAATGCCGTATTTGCAAGTGATGCATATATCACCTGGAAGTATTGTTGAAGCGACGGATGAACCTCTAACAGTAAAAATCGGTATGGGTTTAATTGGACAAGTAGTCGATGCTTTTGGATTACCTCTAAATGAATCCAATCTTCCAAAGGGCCTAGCAAGTGTTCCAACTGATCAATCTCCTCCCAATCCAATGAAGCGTCCACCCATCCATGAAAAAATGGAAGTTGGAGTCCGTGTTATTGATAGCTTGTTAACGGTTGGAAAAGGTCAGCGTGTAGGTATTTTTGCGGGTAGTGGTGTTGGTAAAAGTACATTAATGGGTATGATTGCCCGAAACACAAATGCAGATTTAAATGTGATCGCGCTCATAGGTGAACGTGGACGTGAGGTAAGAGAGTTTATTGACAAAGATCTTGGACCTGAAGGATTAAAAAGATCAATTGTTGTTGTTGCCACTTCAGATCAGCCTGCTCTTATGAGGATGAAGGCGGCGTATACCGCAACTGCTATTGCTGAGTATTTTCGTGATAAAGGGTTAAATGTTATGTTTATGATGGACTCTGTTACGCGTGTAGCAATGGCACAGCGTGAAATCGGGCTTGCAGTTGGGGAACCACCAACAACAAAAGGATATACCCCATCGGTTTTTGCCATATTGCCTAAACTATTAGAACGAACTGGTACAAATGAGCAAGGAACAATCACGGCTTTTTATACTGTTCTTGTTGATGGTGATGATTTAAATGAACCAATCTCAGATACTGTTCGAGGTATATTAGATGGTCATATTGTTTTGGACCGACAACTCGCAAATAAAGGACAATTCCCGGCAATTAATGTTCTAAAAAGCATTAGTCGAGTTATGAATCAAATCGTTGATTCAGGACACAAAAGTTCAGCATCAAAACTGCGTGATCTTCTTTCAACCTATTTAAATTCCGAAGATTTAATTAATATCGGGGCTTATAAAAGAGGTTCTTCACGAGAGATTGATGAAGCAATTAAATTCTATCCGAAAATCATTTCATTTTTAAAGCAAAATGTTGAAGATAAAGTCACTATTGAAGAAAGTATTTCTTCACTTAATCAGTTAATCGAAAAAGGTGATTTTTAATGGTAAATCCATTTCGATTCCAAAAAATAATGGATGTTAAAGAAAATGAAAAAGAACAATCACTAGCTGAGTATAATCAATCTGTAAATGATTTTGAAAATGTAGCGAACAAATTATACGATTCTTTGAAACAAAAAGAAGTGTTAGAGGAAACAACTCTTGCGCGATTAAATAGTGGAATGTCTGTTCAGGAAATTAGACATTATCAACAATTTGTTAGCAATATAGAAAAAACAATTACTCATTATCAAAAACTGGTTCAGTTAACAAGAAACAGAATGAATGAAAAACAAATGAAGCTTATGCAGAAAAATATTGAAGTGAAAAAATACGAAAAGTTGAAAGAAAAACAGCTGGAACAGTATATTTTGGCAACAAAACATTCTGAAAACAAGCAAATGGATGATCTTTCTATCCAATCTTATATGTATCGTGGAAGTTAGGTGAACCCAAAGTGGAAACTGAAACTGAAAAACAAGAATTCGGTAAATTTCAATGGTTTTTCTTTGTCATATTTATTCCGATGATTTTCACTTTAACGTTAGTCGGTGTTATTTTATCCGTAGCAGGCTTTGATGTACTGGGAAAAGCCAAATCAACATTAAAGGAAATACCTGTCGTTGAAAAATTATTCAAAGAAGAAGAAGATACAGCCGCTACTTCTCAGGTTTTGAAAGAAGAAGCTCAAAAAGAAGAAATGAAGAAGCTTGAAGAAACGGTTGAGGAACAATCAGTGATGATTACCGCTCTTGAAAAGGATTTAACGAATAAAGAAAAAGAAGTTCAAACTCTTACACAAGAAATAAGCTCATTGGAAAAACAACTTGAGGAAATTAAAAATACAGAAACAGAAACAAACAATCAGAAAAAGGATATTTCTAGCTTATACGACAATATGAGCAGTAAGAAAGCAGCGGAGATTATTCCGAATTTATCTCAAGAAGATGCTTTGTTAATTCTTACTTCATTAGATGATAAGCAAGTTGCTGATATATTAGCAAAAATGACGGTTGAAGATGCAGTGAAATATACTGGGTTATTGTCTTCTAATGAAGAATAGAAGGGAGGTGGAAATGTGAAAATCGCAAATTTGTTTGACGCTCAAAGTTTTTCACCAAAAAAGACGAATCAGAACAGTACGAGCAGTAGCTTTAAAGATTTTATATCTTCTGTACAACATTCCCATCATGGACAGCCAACTGCTGTTACCCCTAAACAAGATGTACAGCAAAAGGATTTATTAACAGAAGTTAAGAATGAGATAAAAGAAATTTTAGGGGATCAGCTAGGTAAAGACACAACCATTAACGATCTATCTGAAGAAGATCTTTCAAGTATACAAACAAGTATGAATGAGCTGTTAAATCAGTTTACATCTTTAGAAGACTTATTAAACTCATCAGATAAACTTCCAATTGGGATTAGTATCTTAGCCTTGGCTATAAAAATAGAAGATATAGCTAAAACCGACGGTTCTGTTGACATGACTCCAATATTGGGAAAATTACATGCATTATTAGAAAGTGAGTTTCCAAGCTTTTCTCCAGCAGAAGATCTTAACTTCGATCATATGTTTTTTGCTCTAGAAAATATGAGTAAGGAAGATAAAGCTTTATTGGAAGGTCAAATGATTATTAGCACTGCAAGTGAACAAGTTTTAGATGATTTACGTTATTATAGTAAACTACTAGGCTTAATGGAAAATCCATCCGAAGCAAATTACGCCAAAAATTTGCTTAAAGACTCTTTATTAGCTGATTCTGATGTAGCTGATCACTTAAAGCAGATACTTTCATCAGATGATTTATCTAAAGTTAAGGAACTGCTGACAAAGCTAATGACTGTGGTAGATTCAGCAGAAAATACTGATCAAAATCATTCATTTAATAAAGATTTAGTTGCTAGTCAACATAACTCAGGTCTTTCATTAAATTCAGCTTCTGTTCCTGAAGAAACTTTTTCTATTCAATTAGATAAATTCGTACAAAAAGATCAGCTTATGACCGTTGGTGAAAATAAAAATACA
Source organism: Bacillus sp. AFS040349 (assembly GCF_002577655.1). Classification (NCBI taxonomy): domain Bacteria; kingdom Bacillati; phylum Bacillota; class Bacilli; order Caryophanales; family Bacillaceae; genus Bacillus; species Bacillus sp. AFS040349. The sequence continues at coordinate 97,337 of NZ_NUMC01000031.1, forward strand.
AATTTATTAACTTCGACGAAAGAAGAATTTACAAATAAAATGATCGAGTTACTGAAAAATAGTAGACTCTCTCAATTTAACAATGGCACAAGCCGTTTGGTTATTAATTTGACTCCAGAGCATCTTGGGTCCATTACAATCAGAATTGTTCAACAACAGAATGGTGAAATGGTTGCAAAAATCATTGCTGCCACACAATCAGCAAAGGAATTGTTAGAACATAGTGGATCTCAATTAAGGCAGGCATTACCTAATGTAAATATAGAGTTTGAGAGATTTGAAGTTTTTACTGATGATTCCTCTAAATTCCTAAGAGAAAATAAAGATCCTAAACAAGGAAAAGAACATAACAATCAAAATGAAAATTCTGATCAAGAAGATCAAAATAATGTGAACTTTAAAGATTCACTAAATGATGCATTAAACATTTCAATTTAAGGAGGCTGCTTATGTCTGTATCTATAGATCCAAGTTTATTATTGTCAAATAATACAAAAACTCGTAGTTCTGGATCCAATCTTGGAAAAGATGAATTTTTGAAAATACTTATGACACAACTTCAAAACCAAGACCCATTAAACCCAATGGAAGATAAAGAATTTATTTCACAGATGGCTAACTTTTCATCACTTGAACAGATTACCAATATGAATTCCCTGATGCAAAAGTTTTTAGATACACAAAAAGCAACAACGGATTCTATTTTAAAATATTCAGAGATGATTGGTAAATCTATTGAATGGTCAGATTCAGGTGCTGAAGAGGCTATACAAACTGGAGTTGTAAAAGCAATTAAACAAAAAAACAATAGCATAATTCTTGAACTTGATAATGGGAAAGAAATTACGAGTGATTTAGTTACAAAAATCAGCCAGCCTGAGTAAGGGGGTGTGTTGATGACTTTACCTATTAAACCTGTTACTTCACAAACATTAGATTTAATAAAATCCAGAACTAATCCCTTAAAATCTAATACTTCATTTAAAGAAGTTCTTAGTGAGTTGCAAAACCCAACTTTAAAGATTAGTAAACATGCACAAGAAAGAATTCAACAAAGAGATATACATATCTCTGATAATGAATGGAATTTGATCGAGGAAAAAGTGCAGGAGGCAAGCCATAAAGGTGTGACGGATTCACTTGTCATCTTGCATGATGCTGCTTTAATCGTAAGTGCAAAAAATAACACTGTTGTTACAGCAATGAATATAGACGAAGCAAAATCTCAAATTTTTACCAATATAAATGGAACAATTATTATGGATTAAAAAGCTGGCCCTACTAGGAAGCTTATGTTGTGGATCGACTGAAACAACAAAATCCAATATACAAGGGAGAGGAAAGTAAATGTTACGTTCAATGTACTCAGGTATCAGTGGTATGAAAAACTTTCAAATGAAGCTAGATGTGATCGGGAATAACATCGCAAACGTTAATACGTACGGCTATAAAAAATCTCGTTCAACTTTTAAAGATTTAATTAGCCAACAAATATCAGGTGCAGGTGCTGCAAACGGTGCACGTGGGGGAACAAATGCTCAGCAAGTTGGTTTAGGATCTCAAGCTTCTTCTGTCGATGTTATTCATACAACAGGAGCAACTCAAACAACGGCAAGAACACTTGATTTGGCTCTTTCTGGAGATGGATTCTTCCCTGTAGCTACTATATCTGATTTGGCACGTGTTGGTGTTGACCGAGGGAATCAAGTGGGGAACAACAAAATTACTGGGGCTATTGACCGTGCTATGAATCTTAGTTATACAAGAGCTGGAAACTTTTATATGGATGATAGAGGTTACTTAGTAACTTCAGATGGTTACTATTTAGTTGGTGAAACAGGTGAAAAAACGCCTCCAACAGCTGATCATATAACTAAAGGGAATAACGCTCTTACAAGTATTACCCAATTTGAAGGATCATATAAAAACATTACAAATGCTGTGAAGTTACTAGAAAAGAAAACAGATACATTACTTAGTGCTTATAATGAATACAACGATGCTGTATCAACTGGTATGAATGTTGCGTCCGCTCATAATGCTCTTACAACTGCTCATGCGGACTTCAAGAATTTTGTAGATGGTACTGGACCTTATAATAATAATGGTTTTAAAAATATTGCTATGGCATTTAACGATACAAATGTTGCAACAGAAGCAATTGCTATGATTAACAAGAGTATCTCGGATGCAACAAATGGATTTAATAGTACTACACCTATCACTGAGATTGTTAGCGAAATAAGTACATCAGTTAGACAGCTACAAGCTAATGAATATCCAGCAAATGTAGTTGCTTCGGGAACTGCTGCAACAACTGATCTTGATACAGTTAAAGCTCTAATGGATAAAATATCAAACTTCAAAGTTGATTTAGAGCAAGTAGCTCAATCAGTCGTTAATTATGAAAATGCAGCTGAAGCCTTACTCAAACCAACTTGGTCTGACAGCCTAAGCGGAGAAGCAGGACTTATCCAAATCCCACTTGACGCTCAAAGCTTCTCGATTGGACCTGACGGAACAGTTTCTTTCGTAAATAGCAGTGGTCAATTAAAGGTAGCTGGACAAATCCGCTTAGCAAACTTTGCTAACGCAGGTGGTCTTGAAAAAGCTGGTGGAAACTTATTCAGAGAATCTTCCAACTCAGGATCAGTTGATAAAAATGCTAATGGAATTCAATTAAATGAGCTTTTTGCACCAGGGACTAACGGAGTTGCTTCAATCGTTGCCGGTGCACTAGAAATGTCAAACGTAGACTTATCTGAAGAGTTCACTGAAATGATCGTTGCGCAACGTGGATTCCAATCAAATACAAAAATCATTACAACATCAGACGAAATACTTCAAGAATTAGTGAACCTAAAACGTTAATAAGGGGGGAAGGGGCTGATATATAGCTCGGCTACTCAGCTCCTGTAAATATGATTCAAGTTACTAGGTTGAATGGTAAATCATTTACCTTAAATGCATTATATATTGAGGTAATTGAATCATTTCCTGACACAACAATTACTCTAACAAATGGTCACAAATATGTTGTGAAGGAGAATGAACAAGAGGTTCGAACAAAGATCTCTTCCTTCTATAGAAATATCAATGTATTGTCGCTGAGAAAAGACTCGGAGGTCTTGGAAGATGAATAAGAAGCTTTTAACGATAATGCTTGTCATTATAAGTTCTATAACATTAATTGGGGTTACAGCCTTAGTTGTTGTTACAAAATTTCTTGGAGATGAAGATGAGCATAAAGCACCTCCAATTAAAGAGGTGGTTGAGGCATCTGTAGATATACCGGAAATAACCACAAATTTATCCAGTGGTAATATAGTACGCTTATCATTTAAAATTGAAACAGACTCAAAAAAGGCCAAAGAAGAATTAACACAACGCGAGTTTCAAGTTCGTGATATTATCATTTCTGAATTGGCAAATATGAACGCAGATCAGCTTGATGGTACTGAAGGTATGAACAAACTAAAAGATACAATTAAAGTGAAAGTTAATGAGTTGATGCAAGAAGGCAAGGTCAATAAGGTTTATACCACTTCCTATATCCTTCAATAATAAATGACTAACAAATCTTAGTGGGAGGTGAAAACTTTGGCAGGTGATATTTTATCACAAAGTGAAATTGATGCCTTGCTGTCTGCTATTTCAACAGGTGAAATGGATGCAGATGAATTAAAAAAGGAAGAATCCAATAAAAAAGTTAAGGTCTATGATTTTAAACGTGCTTTGCGGTTCTCAAAAGATCAAATTCGAAGTTTAACCCGAATTCATGACAACTTTGCGAGATTATTAACAACACACTTTTCAGCTCAATTAAGAACGTATATACAAATAACTGTAGGTTCTGTTGACCAATTGCCATATGAAGAATTTATTCGATCTATTCCAAAGATGACTGTTTTAAATATATTTGAAGTTCACCCTTTGGAAGGTAGAGTATTAATGGAAGTGAATCCTAATATAGCATACGCTATGATGGATCGAATTATGGGTGGTATCGGTGCTAGTGTTAATAAAATTGAAAATTTAACCGAAATAGAAACAAAAATTATTTCAAATATCTTTGAAAAATCACTAGAAAACTACCAAGAAGCTTGGGATTCTTTAGTTGAAATTGATCCTGTAATGGCAGATTTTGAAGTGAATCCTCAATTTTTACAGATGGTTTCTCCGAATGAAACAGTTGTTGTTATATCATTGAATATTCAAGTGGGAGAAACGAGCGGAATGATAAATTTATGTATCCCGCATGTTGTTTTGGAGCCAATCATCCCAAAGCTTTCTGTACATTATTGGATGCAGTCTGATCGAAAAGAGCCTAAGCAAAACGAGATTGATGCTTTGAAAAAGCAAATTAATCTTGCTGATCTCACAGTGTCTGCAGAATTGGGATCATCTGATTTATCTATTCAAGATTTTCTTCAATTACAACCTGGAGACGTCATTCAATTAGATCGTACCATTGATCAACCATTGGTGGTTACAATAGGTGACAAGCCAAAGTTTACTGGACAACCAGGGAAATTAAACAAAAAATTAGCGGTTCAAATTATTGACCACTTATCGAGAGGTGACGAAGATGGTGAGTAATGATATGTTATCTCAGGATGAAATTGATGCTTTATTAAAAGGATCAAGTGTTGACGAAGAAGAAACTCCTGCTGATACAAATGACAAAGCTGAACTAAAGAACGAAGATTACTTTAGTGATATGGAAGAAGATGCCATTGGTGAAATTGGAAACATTTCTTTCGGTAGTTCTGCAACAGCTTTATCTACACTACTTCAACAAAAGGTTGAAATTACAACACCGAGTGTTTCAGTTGTTCATAAAAATAAGCTTGGAGATCAATTCCAACATCCTTATCTGGCAATTGAGGTGAATTATACAGAGGGCTTTTCTGGAAGTAACATTTTAGTCATTAAACAAAGTGATGCAGCCATTATTGCTGATTTAATGATGGGTGGAGATGGGACAAATCCTGATGATATGCTTGGAGACATTCAAGTAAGTGCTGTTCAGGAGGCGATGAACCAAATGATGGGTTCAGCCGCAACATCAATGTCTACTATCTTCAATAAAAAAGTAGATATTTCACCACCAACAGTTGAGCTCCTAGATGTAAATGAGACTGAGGAAGCTAATACTATTCCGAATGAAGACTTGTTAGTTCAAGTATCATTCAGACTGAAAATCGGTACATTAATTGATTCGAATATCATGCAATTATTACCTTTATATTTTGCTAAAGATTTAATTGATCAATTAATTAACCCATCACAAGAGGTTGCTGTTACAGCTGAAGCAGTGAAAGAGGAAGAGACTATTCCTCAGCCAACAGTTCAGCACCAACAATATGAAGAACCAGTTCCACAACAACCAATGTATCAACAACAACAGCAGTCTTATGAACAACCAATGTATCAACAAACACAACAACCATATATGGGGCAGCCTAATCAGCAGATGCATGCTCCCCCACCACAATATGCTCAACCACAGAGACCTCAGCCGACAGTTAATGTGAAGCCAGCTGAATTTGCGAGTTTTGAGCCTGTACAATATCTACAACAGGATATTCAAAATCTTGATATGCTTTTAGACATCCCTCTAAAAGTAACAGTTGAACTTGGTAGAACAAAACGTTCTGTAAAAGAAATTCTTGAATTATCATCTGGTTCTATTATTGAATTGGACAAGTTAGCTGGTGAGCATGTTGATATTTTAGTTAACAATAAAATTGTGGCTAAAGGCGAAGTAGTTGTTATTGATGAGAATTTTGGAGTACGTGTTACGGATATTATTAGTCAATCTGAACGTTTAAACAAACTTAAATAATTAATATAGTAGGAGTGGGGAAACTATGGCACACAAGATTATGATTGTAGACGACGCAGCTTTTATGAGAATGATGATTAAAGATATTTTAACTAAAAACGGATATGAAGTAGTTGCTGAAGCAGCAGATGGAGCTCAAGCTGTAGAAAAATACAAAGAACTTCAACCAGACTTGGTAACAATGGATATTACAATGCCTGAAATGGATGGGATCGCAGCGTTAAAAGAAATAAAGAAATTAAACAGCAATGCAAAAGTTATTATGTGTTCAGCGATGGGGCAGCAAGCAATGGTTATTGATGCAATCCAAGCTGGAGCAAAGGATTTTATTGTTAAGCCATTCCAAGCAGACCGTGTATTAGAGGCGATTGGAAAAACTTTAAGCTAAAGGTGGAGTGACATTGCTTCGTAGAAACTACGTCATCTTGATTTTATTAGCTCTTATTTTATTCTCTCCGCAAGCTGCATCAAATGTGCTTGCGGAGGATTCTTCGAACAAAAGTGTATATGAAAATCTGACTGATGAAGAACAAACGCAAAAACCTGACGAGACAAACATTGTTGAAGATAAGCAAGTAAGTCCGGATGAAAATGTTCAAGGTGATGCTTTATCTGTCACTGCATTTGATTTTATTAAAATGTTCTTTGCACTTGGAATCGTTCTTTTTCTCGTCTATTTTTTATTAAAGTTTGTTACAAAGCGAAACAGAGTTTTTCAGCAAGGACAAGCAATTGTTAATCTTGGCGGTACAAATGTAGGGCAAAACAAATCAGTACAAATGGTGAAAATAGGTGACAGAGTTTTAGTTGTTGGTGTAGGAGAGTCAATTTCTCTGTTAACGGAAATCAATGATGAAGAAGAAAATAAGAGGATTATTCAGGAGTTTGAGCTAAAGCAAGAACGAGTTGTTGAATCAAAAGACTTAATTCAAAAAGTGTTCTCATTTATTCAACAAGGTGCAAAAGGACAGAAACATAATGAGTCAACAATGACATTTTCAACAAAGTTAAGTGAACAATTGGAAAAAATGAAAAAAGAGCGGACAAAACAGATTGAGGATATTGAAAGAAAGGGTTTAGACAAGCATGAATGAGTTTATGGAGTTTTTTAACAATAGCAACCCTGAAGATGTCAGCACCTCTGTAAAGCTCCTTTTATTACTAACAGTTTTATCGATAGCACCTAGTATATTAATCTTAATGACTTGTTTTACAAGAATAATCATTGTTTTATCCTTTGTTCGAACGTCTCTTGCAACACAATCTATGCCACCAAATCAAATTTTGATTGGAATCGCGCTATTTCTAACCTTCTTTATAATGGCACCAACTTTTTCACAGGTAAACGAGCAGGCGTTAACGCCTCTTTTTAATGAGGAAATTACGTTAGAAGAAGCTTATGATCGAGCTGCAATTCCATTTAAAGAGTTTATGAGTAAACATACAAGGCAAAAAGATTTGGCGTTATTTTTAAATTATGCTGGAATTGAGCAACCAGAATCAGTAGAGGATATTCCTTTAACAGCACTTGTACCCGCTTTTGCCATTAGTGAGATTAAGACAGCATTTCAAATTGGATTTATGATATTTATACCTTTCTTAGTTATTGATATGGTTGTCGCAAGTATTCTTATGTCAATGGGTATGATGATGCTTCCTCCAGTTATGATTTCATTACCTTTTAAAATATTATTATTTGTTTTAGTTGATGGTTGGTATTTGATTATTAAATCATTGTTACAAAGTTTTTAGAATGGGTGTGAACGAATGAGTTCAGAATTTGTTATTTCCTTAGCAGAAAAAGCCGTATACACAACGTTAATTATTTGTGGACCATTATTACTATTAGCCTTGGTTATCGGTCTTGTTGTTAGTATTTTTCAGGCTACAACTCAAATTCAAGAGCAAACTCTTGCGTTTATCCCGAAAATCGTTGCTGTTTTGGTGGGGCTAATCTTTTTTGGGCCTTGGATGCTTTCAACTCTAGTATCCTATGCACAAGATATATTCGGAAACTTAAATAGGTTTGTGGGCTAGAATGATCACAATACTAGAGAATTATCCGGCTTTTCTTTTGATTTTTATGAGAATTACAGCATTTTTCGTTACAATGCCTTTCTTCTCATACCGCAATATTCCTAATACTCATAAAATTGGTTTTTCCTTCTTTTTAGCGTGGATTATGTTTTTCTCAATAGATCCTCCTGCTATTGAAGTGAATGGGCAATATATTATGCTGATATTAAAAGAAGTGCTTTTGGGATTAACAATCGGATTTTCAGCGTATTTTATCCTTGCTGCAATACAAATTGCCGGAAGTTTTATTGATTTCCAGATGGGTTTTGCGATAGCGAATGTAATTGATCCGCAAACAGGAGCACAAAGTCCTCTTGTTGGTCAATTTTTATACACATTTGTTCTCTTATTTATGATTACAACAAATGCTCATCATTTATTGCTTGACGGAGTTTTTTATAGCTACCAATTTGTCCCTATTGATCAACCTTTTCTTCCAATGGGTGAAGAAAGTGTTATTGAATTTATTGTTGAGTCATTTAATTCAATGTTTATCATTGCATTTCAAATGTCTATCCCGGTAGTAGGCTCACTATTTTTAGTTGATATTGCTTTAGGAATAGTAGCTAGAACTGTGCCTCAGTTAAACATTTTCGTTGTTGGTTTGCCATTAAAAATTGGTGTAAGTTTTATCATGTTAATTTTAGTTATGGGAGCTTTATTTATGCTGATGCAGCAGTTATTTGAAACAATGACTTATACAATGAGAGGACTTATGGAGTTGTTCGGAGGTGGAGGCAATGAATCTTCTTAGATTAGATTTACAGTTTTTTGCTGGAGAGAAAACGGAAAAAGCCACACCACGAAAAAAGCAAGATGCAAGGAAAAAAGGACAAGTAGCTAAAAGTGCGGATGTTATTACAGCAATATCACTTTTAGCAATATTTTTATCGTTTTTATTCATTGGCGCATTTATGAGAGATCGTATCCTGCTTATGATGAGAGGAACTTTTCAAGATTATTTGCTTATTGAACTATCAGATCAAAATGTTCATGACTTATTTATTACATTAGCTTATCAGTCTGCTATTATTCTGGCACCTGTAATGGGGGTTGCTTTAGTTGCTGGTATTTTGGCTAATTATTTACAAGTAGGGTTCTTATTTTCAACTGAAGCTATTCAAATGAAGTTAAATAAATTAGATCCAATTCAGGGCTTTAAGCGTATTTATTCAATGCGTGCCATTGTTGAATTATTAAAATCATTATTGAAGATTACATTTGTCGGGTTTGTTACTTTTTCTGTTCTTTGGTTAGATATTGAGAATGTTTTACGATTGTCACATATGACAGTTGAACAATCTTTAATATATATTGCTACTTTAACAGTAAAAATGGGGTTGTTTGCCTCAGCAGCTTTATTGCTATTGTCACTATTAGACTATCTTTATCAGCGCTACGATTATGAAAAAAACCTAAAAATGTCGAAACAAGACATAAAGGATGAATATAAAAAATCTGAAGGTGACCCCCTTATTAAATCGAAAATTAAGCAAAGACAACGTGAGATGGCAATGAGACGTATGATGCAGGATGTTCCAAATGCCGATGTAGTCATTACGAATCCCACTCACTATGCGATTGCTTTAAAATATGATGAAACAAAAATGGATGCACCCTTTGTTGTAGCAATGGGCGTGGATCTTGTTGCACAGAAAATAAAAGAAATTGCTAAAGCAAATGATGTTGTCATGGTGGAAAATCGACCATTGGCAAGGGCCTTATATGCCCAAGTGGATATTGGACAAGCAATTCCTGATGAGTTTTTCCAGGCGGTTGCAGAAATTATTGCCTATGTTTATCAAGCTAAATCAATTTAGTTATAAATTTATAGATTTTGTTATAAAAGGCAAACTAGAAACTTAATGAAGGATGCCTGAAGTGGAAATCTTAGAAGGTGTGTTAACACAGATAAAGATAGATAGAATGGGTTTTAAGGAGAGATAAACAACATGTCCGGAAAAGATTTATCTGTATTACTTAGTGTTATCTTAATAGTAGCAATGCTGATCATTCCGTTCCCGGGCTGGTTATTGAGCTTTTTAATTATTATTAATATTTCTCTTGCGTTATTGGTCATTCTTACGTCAATGAATATGAACGAGCCATTACAGTTTTCAATTTTTCCATCTTTAATACTGCTTTTAACACTTTTCCGTTTAGGGTTAAATGTTTCAACAACAAGAGCCATTCTTGCCGAAGGAGATGCAGGTAAGGTTGTTGAAACATTTGGTACTTTTGTTACCGGTGGGAATGTTCTTGTAGGTTTTGTTGTTTTTACTATCTTAATTGTGATCCAATTTGTTGTTATTACAAAGGGATCTGAACGTGTATCAGAGGTTGCTGCCCGTTTTACACTCGATGCAATGCCAGGTAAACAAATGAGTATTGATGCTGATTTAAATGCAGGAATGATCTCTGAACAACAGGCACGTGAGCGTCGAGATAAAATTGCAAATGAAGCAGATTTTTACGGAGCAATGGATGGTGCTAGTAAATTCGTTAAAGGTGATGCGATCGCTGGTATTATCATGGTTCTTATAAATATGTTATTTGGAATCATTATCGGTATGATGCAATTAGGAATGCCGATTGGTGAAGCGGCTTCTCATTTTACAATGTTAACAGTTGGAGATGGAATCGTGAGTCAAATACCTGCACTTCTAATCTCCACTGCAACAGGTATTGTTGTAACAAGAGCAGCTTCGGAAGGTAATCTAGGTACTGATATTACTTCACAACTTTTTGCTTATCCGAAAATGCTTTACGTAGCGGCAGGGACGATCTTTCTATTAGGAATCTTTACTCCAATCGGTATTTTATTAACATTACCGATCGCAGGTCTTTTAGCTTTTGGTGGCTATATGATTACAAGATCAAAAGCTCAAGAAATTCCGGATGAAGAAGAGTTGGAACAAGAAATAGAAATGGATGAAATGAAAAGCCCTGAGAGTGTGGTAAATCTATTGAATATTGATCCAATTGAATTTGAATTCGGATATGGATTAATTCCTCTTGCCGATACAAATCAAGGTGGGGATCTTTTAGACCGTGTAGTTATGATTCGTAGACAATTAGCAATTGAATTAGGTATCGTTATTCCTGTTGTACGTATACGGGATAACATACAGTTGCAACCTAATGAGTATCGATTAAAGATAAAAGGAAATGAATTAGCCAAAGGCGAGATTCTTCTTGATCATTATTTAGCAATGGCACCAGGAATTGAAGATGATTCAATTGAAGGAATTGATACCATTGAGCCTTCGTTTGGTTTGCCTGCAAAATGGATTACAGAAGAAATGAAGGATACGGCGGAAATGTATGGATATACGGTAGTAGATCCACCATCTGTTGTTTCTACACACATTACAGAGATTATTAAACAACATGCACATGAGCTATTAGGTCGACAAGAAACAAAACAATTAATAGATCACTTAAAAGAATCTTACCCAATTTTAGTGGAAGAAGTAACACCTTCACCACTTGGAATTGGGGATATTCAAAAAGTTCTTGCAAAGCTTTTGAGAGAAAAGGTATCTATTCGAAACTTACCAATTATCTTTGAAACATTAGCAGATTTCGGAAAAATGACTTCGGATACGGAACTATTAGGAGAATATGTTAGACAAGCGTTAGCTAAACAAATTACTTCCCAATATGCTGATCAGGAACAAATGATGAAGGTTGTCACCTTATCAGGTAGGGTAGAAAAACTTATAGCAGAAGGTGTCCAGCAAACAGAGCACGGAAATTATTTATCATTAAGCCCGGATGTTTCACAACAACTTATTGAAGCTATAGCAAAAGAAATTGAAATGCTATCACTTCAACAACAAACACCAATTGTATTATGTTCACCTGCAGTGAGAATGTATGTTAGACAGCTAACAGATCGTTATTTCCCTCAGGTACCTATATTGTCATATAATGAACTAGAAGCAAATGTCGAAGTACAAAGTATTGGGGTGGTAAACGTCGAATGAAGGTAAAAAAATATGTCGCACCATCTATGCAAGAAGCAATGAAAAAAATCCGTGCTGAAATGGGTAATGATGCAGTTATTTTGAATTCCAAAAGTATTCAAACAGGTGGTTTTCTAGGTCTTTTTACTAAAAAAAAGATCGAAGTGATTGCTGCTATGGATCCGGAAGTACAAGTAGATCAGCAGCCAAAGAAAGAAACAAAAGCAATTGTTCAAGAAAACACAGTACCACAAACAAAGTTCAATTCTGAGCCAGCAAATCAAAGCACACCAAAACCAGTTGAAAAAGTAACTGATCACAAGCCCCTTTTAGACGAAATAAATGAGTTGAAGCGACTTGTTCAAACCATTTCCAGTGATGAAAAAATGGGACAATACCCTGAACCGCTTCAACTAATTTTACAAAAGATGATTAAACAAGATATTAGTTCATCTATAAGAGCTCAAATTATGGGTGAACTTTTGGAATATTGGTATAACAAAAAGGGTGACGTCACAGTTGAACAGCTATTTAAGAAACAAATGGAACTCTTTGCTAGCCGTATTTCCAATCTTGAGTTTGGTGGTATTTCTTATAAAAAGAAATACATTAATGTTATTGGCCCAACAGGAGTAGGTAAAACAACTACCTTAGCGAAATTAGCAGCTGAATGTGTGTTACAAAAGAAGAAAAAAGTTGCTTTTATCACAACTGACACTTATAGAATTGCGGCTATTGAACAGTTAAAAACATATGCAAAAATTTTAGACGTTCCAATGGAAGTTTGTTATACAATTGAAGATTTTAAAGAAGCTAAAAAGAAACTTTCTATGTATGATTATGTATTTATCGATACTGCAGGACGAAATTTTTTAGAAGAAAAGTATGTTTCTGATTTAGAAAAGATTATTGATTTTAATGAGGAAATGGAAACGTATCTTGTTCTTGCTGCTACAGCAAAATCTTCAGATATGTTAGCGGTATATGAACAATTTTCTGTCATTCCAATAAGTAAACTTATCTTTACAAAGTTAGACGAAACAGCAACAAGAGGAACATTGTTTGATGTCATGATAAAGACAAATAAAGGGATTGCCTATACGACCCATGGTCAAGATGTCCCAGATGATATTGAAGCAGCTTCACGAGAACGTATAGTCGAACAAATGTTGAGGTAATCAAATGGTAAATGATCAAGCAGAACGTTTAAGACAAAGACTAAATAGCCTAAAATCTCAAGCCAAGTCAATTGCGGTAATGAGTGGAAAAGGCGGGGTTGGTAAATCAAATTTTTCCCTTAATTTTTCACTGGCTTTACAAAAAGAAAATAAACGAGTTTTATTATTTGATTTAGATATAGGTATGGGTAACATTGATATCCTAATAGGCGAAAGTTCGAAATATTCAATTGTTGACTTTTTCCAAAAAGATTTATCACTTACTGATATTATTTCAACTGGACCAGATGGATTGGAGTATATTTCTGGTGGTAGTGGGTTAGGAACTATTTTCAAACTTGATGAGACAAAGTTCCAACGATTTCTACAGCAGTTAGATCTCTTATTTAAAGTATACGATTATATCATCTTTGATATGGGGGCCGGAATTTCAGAAGATAGTTTGCGCTTTTTACTTTCTGTTGATGAAATTATTGTTATTACAACTCCAGAGCCGACATCAATGACTGATGCTTATTCAGCTATTAAACATGTGTGTCTGAACCACCCAACGATACCCTTTTCAATTGTAGTAAATAGGGCTTTCAACAAGAAGGTTGGTGACTCTACTTATAGCAGATTCGCACAAACGATTACCCAATTTTTGAGTCGCCAGGTTTCATTATTAGGTATCATACCTGACGATTCAACGATCATGAAAGCTGTTATTGACCAAAAACCAGTATTATTATATCAACCTAATTGTCAGGCTAGTAAAGCTTTAATAACAATTTCAAAGGATTTTATTCGAACAAAGTCAACTGATGTAGAAGTAGTTGATTCAACACCTTTTATATCGAAATTAAAAAATTTCTTCATGAAGGGTAGGTAAACAATAATGGGGAAAATACGAGTGCTGGTAGTGGATGATTCAGCTTTTATGAGAAAGCTTATTACAGATTTTCTAGTTGAACATGAGAGCATTGAAGTCGTAGGAACGGCTAGAAATGGTGAAGATGCGCTAGCAAAAATCGAAGAGATAAATCCTGATGTTATAACCCTTGACGTTGAGATGCCTGTTTTGAATGGACTCGAAGCTCTAAAGGTTATTATGAATAAATATCCTCGTCCGGTCATTATGCTTTCTAGTACTACAAAAGAAGGTGCTGAAAATACGATTTTATCCCTACAATACGGGGCATTTGATTTCATCACAAAACCTTCTGGGGCTATTTCATTAGATCTTCATAAAGTAAAGGAAGAATTGAAGGAAAAAGTAATCTTAGCTAATTCATCATGTCGAAATAAAAGAATAAGTCGATTTAGGGAAAAAAAGACTCCACTTACAGTGAATGAATATAGTAAAATAGACTCAACAGATTACAAAAGCCCTACTTCTTTCGACAAAAAACATCTTAAGTCATCAATTGTTTGTATAGGGACTTCAACAGGAGGACCTAGGGCTTTGCAACATGTATTAACAAAAATACCTGCAAACATTGATGCTCCAATCTTTATTGTTCAGCATATGCCTCCTGGTTTCACACATTCACTGGCTAGTCGATTGAACTCTATTTCTTCAATTGAAGTGAAGGAAGCAGTTAATGGTGAATTAGTAAAGAAAGGCACAGCTTATATTGCACCGGGTGGATCTCATCTTAAAATAGTAAAAACAGGCACATCACTTACTATTAAAATTGACCAGTCTGAAATAAAAAATGGACATCGTCCTTCTGTAGATGTGATGTTTGATTCTATTAGCGAACTAAATGATTACCGCAAAGTAGCTGTAATCATGACTGGAATGGGATCTGATGGTTCAGAAGGTTTGAAGAAGCTAAAGTCAACGGGAGTGGTAAAAGCTATTTCTGAATCTGAACAGACATCTGTTGTATACGGAATGCCTAAAGCAGCAGTGGCAACAAATCTGGTAGATAAAGTTGAAAATGTTGAGAATATAGCAGCGACTATTATGAACTTTTTGACAAATCAGCGTTAAAGAACATTTTTCGCTGTGTTAGTTTTGATGTGTATCATAATAATTTTTCCAAATATAAATAAATTACTTAACTTGATACTTAGGGGTGTTACCGTATGGAAATGAATCAATACCTAGAAGTCTTTATTGAAGAAAGTAAAGAGCATCTACAAGCTTGTAATGAGAAATTACTAGAATTAGAGAAAAACCCAACTGATCTATCAATTGTCAATGATATTTTCCGTTCGGCACATACACTCAAAGGAATGAGTGCAACAATGGGTTACGAAGATTTAGCTAGCTTAACACATCAAATGGAAAATGTATTAGATGCCATTCGAAATGAAAAACTATCTGTTTCTGCTGAAATTCTTGATGTTGTATTTGCTTCTGTTGACGATTTAGAGGAAATGGTTTTCTCTATAGCAGAAGGTGGAGATGGTAAGAAGGATGTTTCAAAAGTAGTTGAAATGTTGAAGAAAATTGAAAATGGTGAAGCTGTTGCAGAAGAGTCATCACCATCAAACGAGGTAACTCTTTCACAATCAATTCAAGATTATGATGATTATGAAAATGCCGTTATTCAGCAATCTAAAGAACAAGGATTTTCAGCATTTGAATTAACGATAACCTTAAGAGAAGATTGTTTGTTAAAAGCTGCTCGAGTATTTATGGTATTTGAAATTCTAGAGCAGGCTGGTGAAGTTATTAAGTCCGTTCCATCAGTTGATCAATTAGAAGAAGAAAAATTTGATCATCAATTCACTGTTGCAATTGTAACAAAGGATTCTTCTGAAGATATTCAAAATAAGGTAATGAAAGTTTCTGAAATTGATAGTGTAAATGTTCAACCAATAGTAGTAGTTGGAAAAAATATGAAACAAGCTCATGAAGAAACTTCTCAACAAGAATTAACGGTAGCTGAGGAAGAAGTAGTAAAACATGTACAAGCCAAAGAGCAGGTTAAAACAGCTACAAAGCAGGTTGCTGCTACAAGTACTAAGACAATACGTGTTAATATTGAACGTTTGGATATTTTAATGAATCTTTTCGAAGAATTGGTTATTGACCGAGGTAGATTAGAGCAAATTTCTAAAGATTTAAACAATAATGAGCTTAATGAAACTGTAGAAAGAATGTCTCGTATCTCTGGAGATTTACAGAATATTATCCTAAATATGCGAATGGTACCAGTTGAAACTGTGTTTAACCGATTCCCACGAATGATTAGACAACTTGCTAAAGATTTAAACAAAAAAATAAATCTTGAAATTTTCGGTGCAGAAACAGAACTTGACCGCACAGTAATTGATGAGATTGGGGATCCATTAGTTCACTTACTTCGAAATGCGATTGATCACGGTGTAGAAATGCCGGACGTTCGTGTGAAAAATGGTAAAAGTGATGAAGGTAATGTTGTTTTAAGAGCTTATCATAGTGGAAACCATGTTTTCATTGAAATCGAAGATGATGGTGCTGGAATTAGTCGTGACCGAGTCTTGAAGAAAGCATTAGATAGAGGAGTAGTAACAGAGCAGGTTGCTTCTACACTAACTGATAAACAAGTTTACGAATTGATTTTCTCTTCAGGATTCTCTACTGCTGATCAAATTTCAGATATCTCTGGTCGTGGAGTAGGACTGGATGTTGTAAAAAGCACGATTGAATCATTAGGAGGAACGGTATCAGTAGATGCTCAGGAAGGAAAAGGATCACTTTTCTCTATCCAACTTCCGCTTACATTATCGATTATCTCCGTAATGTTAGTTGAATTACGTAAAGAAAAATATGCAATTCCACTATCATCAATTATTGAAACAGCTGTTATTAAAAAAGATGAGATTCTACAAGCACATAATCAAAAAGTAATTGATTTCCGTGGGAAAATTGTGCCGTTAGTCTTCTTATCTGAAATCTTTGAAGTACCAGAAGAAAGCGAAAATGAAGATTTTGTTTCATTAATTATTGTACGTAAAGGTGACAAAATGGCAGCACTTGTCGTTGACTCCTTCATTGGTCAGCAGGAAATCGTTCTAAAATCTCTTGGAAATTACTTGAACTCAGTATTTGCCATCTCAGGTGCTACTATTTTAGGTGATGGTCAAGTAGCGTTAATCGTTGATTGTAATTCTTTAATAAAATAGTGACTTCATTTAGAACGTTTGTTTTTTAAGCTTATTATTTAAATCAAGATGCTGATATTTTCTTTTGAGAGGGGATTAAACGATGAGTGAACATATATCTGGTGACTTAAAAGTCATTGTTTTTCAATTACAAGATGAGGAATACGGAATTCCTGTACAACAAGTCCGTTCTATTGAAAAAGTTCAACATATTACTAGAGTTCCAAGAACAGCTTCTTATATTAAAGGAGTAATTAATTTACGTGGAGTTGTAACACCTATTATAGATTTACGCAAAAGATTTGGATTAAAAGACCTCGAAGATACTGAAAGTACAAGAATGATTATTGTTTCCAAAGAAGATATGGAAGTTGGGTTTATTGTAGATGCAGCAAATGATGTTATTGATATTCATCAGGACATTATTGAACCTGCACCAGAAGTTGTTGGGGCTGTGGAAGTTGAGTATATTCAAGGAGTAGCCAAATTAGATAAAAGGTTAATTGTTATGATTGATTTAGAACAAGTTCTGAAAAGTAATGACGAGCGTTCTCTTCTCGGTGTATAGAGGGAATTTAAATGGATTATATTAATTTTATTTCATCTACACATATCGATATTTTAAAAGAAGTAGGGAATATTGGTGCTGGACATTCAGCAACTTCATTATCGAAGTTGCTGGAAAAAAAGATAGATATGAATGTACCAGATGTTAAGATTGTTTCCTTTAACGACTTAATGGAATGGGTAGGCGGTCCTGACGTTGTCATAGCCAGTGTCTTTTTAAGGATTGAAGGTGATATCCCTGGCTCCTTATTCTTTGTATTAAGCATTGAACAAGCGGAACGCTTTATAAAACAGCTGATCGGCGATGATCAATTTTCGTTAAAAGAACCACCATATAATGAATTAGGATTATCTGCATTTCAAGAACTCGGTAATATTTTAACAGGATCATATTTATCATCATTATCTGATTTGACAGATTTAACAATCTATCCTTCAGTTCCTGCACTTACAATTGATATGTTTGGTGCTGTTATTAGTCACGGTTTAATTGAGTTATCACATGCGGGTGATTTTGCTATTATCATTGACACTGCAATTAAGGAAGAAGATCAGTTAGAAAAAGATTCAGTAAAAGGGCATTTCTTTCTCTTACCAGATCCAGATTCCTTTAAAAAGTTATTTGATGCGCTTGGTGTAAAAGATGAAGAATGAGTCAATTGAAATTGTTAAAGTTGGGATTGCTGATTTAAATATAGTGAAATCTCCACAGCGAATTCGCACCTCAGGATTAGGATCTTGTGTAGGTCTTATTTTATTCGATAGGATCTACCAAATAGCTGGACTTGCTCATGTTATGCTACCAGATTCAACACTGGCAAATCAGTCGTCTATTAATCAGGCAAAATATGCAGACACTGCTGTTCCATTACTAATCGACAAATTAGTAGAAGCAGGAGCAAAAATGAGGTCTTTACAAGCTAAGATGGCTGGTGGTGCTCAAATGTTCCAATTTCAAACAACTAGTGACATGATGAGAATCGGCCCAAGAAATGTAGAAGCAGTTAAAGAAGTTCTTAAATCATATAACATACCTTTACTAAAAGAAGATGTTGGTGGTAATAGCGGAAGAACCATTGAATTTGATCCAATAACATGTGAGTTAATGATTAGAACAGTAAATCAAGGTGTGAAAATTATTTAACTTATAAAAACCTAGCTTGTTATTTATTACTGGGTGTGAAAGTTTTTGAAAGATAAAATTGCTTTTCAATGAAACATATCTGTATCAGGGGGATAAAAATGACACTAATGACACTAACCGATGAACAAGTAATTTGGCAAAAATGGATAGATGTACGAGATTCTCATGCTGGTGATGCGCTCATCAAGAAATATATGCCCCTTGTTTC
Source organism: Bacillus sp. AFS040349 (assembly GCF_002577655.1). NCBI lineage: Bacteria > Bacillati > Bacillota > Bacilli > Caryophanales > Bacillaceae > Bacillus > Bacillus sp. AFS040349. The sequence goes on from NZ_NUMC01000031.1 coordinate 116,406, forward strand.
TTATCATGTTCAAAGAATTTCTATTGGACTTCCAAAGAATGTAAATAAAGACGATTTGATGAGCTTAGGCTTGTTTGGGTTATATGATGCATTAGAGAAATTTGACCCAAATCGTGATTTAAAGTTCGACACGTATGCTTCTTTCCGGGTGCGAGGAGCAATCATAGATGGCCTAAGAAAAGAAGACTGGCTACCACGAAGTTCACGTGAAAAGGCTAAACGAGTAGAAGCGGCGATTGATAAATTAGAGCAAAAACATTTGCGAAATATTTCCACGAAAGAAATTGCAAATGAACTTGGCTTAACAGAAGATGAAGTTATTGGTGTTATGAATGAAGGTTTCTTTGCAAATGTATTGTCTATTGATGATCAATTGTTTGATCAAGATGATGGCGAAAGTATTGGGTTTACTGTGAAAGATGATAACCAGGTAACACCGGAAGAAAAGATGATTAATGATGAATTAATCAGTCAGTTATCCGAAGTTATCACTCAATTAAGTGAAAAAGAGCAGCTTGTTATAAGCTTCTTTTACAAAGAAGAATTAACTTTAACAGAAATTGGTCAAGTTATGAACCTATCAACTTCAAGAATCTCACAAATTCATTCGAAAGCGTTGTTTAAATTAAGAAAAATATTAGAAAATGTAATACATTAATATTTTTGTTATGAATCATTAGTACAATCATGAGGTAAGCCAACAAGACTTTACAAACAAACATCAGTATTGTGCTTCGTAAAGGTGAGGACGATATGAGCTTAAAAAATATAGAAATGCAAATTGCTCTGCCTCGCACACATGATGCCGGGAAGATTCAAGAACAGCTCAATCAAAGAAATCAGATTAATCATGATCAACTTGCACATTCTATACAAAAGGAAGTAGACTTAAAAAGATCGCAGGTTCAGGAAAATCAAGAAAGTGAAAAGTTACAATTAAAAAAGGATCAATCAGAGCAACATCATAATCAGAAGAAAAAGAAAAAAGAAGAACAAAAACAAGAGGAGAATCCTGACCATCCCTATAAGGGGAAAACAATTGATTTTTTTGGTTAAGAGAGGATGCCTATGCCGACTATATTACTTTTGATAAGTTTACTACTTCATGTAGTAGCTTTTTATTTTATCGTTGTTCTTTATATGAAATACTCTACAATAAAAAATATATCTGATACACAGCGTCAGTTACTTGAAGAAACAGAAAATTCTATGACAAGTTTTCTTATTGATATTAAGGATGAGAATGACAGACTTATTGAAAAGTTATTGAAAACATCTAATTCAATTCCTCAAAAAAAAGAAGAACATCATTTTAATCCAAATAATCAAGATCAAAAAGCTAGTCATGTTGAAATACAAAAACCTGATAAACAAGTTGATAAACATGAACTTCCTGATTACTTATTAAATGTTGATCAAGTGGAGGATATCGTTGAAATTAATCAACCTAAACAACAAAAAAATCCATCTTTTGAAGAAAAAGCTATAAATCTTTATAAAGAGGGACATACTATTGAACAAATTGCGAAACGGTTGAATGTTGGTAAAACAGAAATCGAGCTTCTTTTAAAATTTCGTCAATTATAATTGAATCAAAGCGTTGTTTAATGAGTAATCAAATAATATTGTTAAGAAGTTTTACTTTACTCTTGAATGTGGTAGGTTAATATGGTATATTAATTTTTGGTGTTATTACACACGCTTATAGATTTAAGTATTGGTGCTGTTAACCTTATCATAATATTATATGCTTAAAGATAACAGTTATGCTTAGAGATGATATAAGCGGAGGAGATCAAAACCATTAGGAGGAACAAATTAATGTCAGTAATTTCTATGAAACAATTGCTTGAAGCTGGTGTTCACTTCGGTCACCAAACACGCCGTTGGAACCCAAAAATGAAACGTTACATCTTCACTGAGCGTAACGGTATCTACATCATCGACCTTCAAAAAACAGTTAAAAAGGTTGAAGAAGCTTACAAATTCGTTAAAGAACTTGGAGCTGAAGGTGGTACAATCCTTTTCGTAGGTACAAAAAAACAAGCACAAGATTCAGTTAAAGAAGAAGCAGAACGTTCTGGAATGTACTTTGTAAACCAACGTTGGTTAGGTGGTACATTAACAAACTTTGAAACAATCCAAAAGCGTATCAAGCGCTTAAAAGATATTCAAAGAATGCAAGAAGATGGCACTTTTGAAGTACTACCAAAGAAAGAAGTAGTACAACTTAACAAAGAGCTTGAGCGTCTTGAAAAATTCCTTGGTGGAATTAAAGACATGAAGCAATTACCAGATGCATTATTCATTATTGATCCTCGTAAAGAGCGTATCGCTGTTGCAGAAGCTCGTAAATTAAACATCCCGATCGTAGGTATCGTTGATACTAACTGTGATCCTGATGAAATTGATTACGTAATCCCTGCAAATGATGATGCAATCCGCGCTGTTAAGCTTCTAACTGCAAAAATTGCAGATGCAATTTTAGAATCTAAACAAGGTGAAGAAACTACACCTGCTTAATGTGCAAAAGGTGATAAGGGGGAATGACCTTTTATCACCTTTTTTTAAAGTAAGTTACATAAGAAATAACTAAATCTGGGCATCTTGGAAACCATAAGGAGAAACCTTAGGTCTCTTTAATAAACTGCCTATTGTTATCATATCCACTTATTTAAAATAATGGATGGTTAGAATCATTTAAAAACCCATATGACTTTAAGGAGGAATACCGTAATGGCAGTAACTGCACAAATGGTAAAAGAATTACGTGAAAAAACAGGCGCTGGAATGATGGATTGTAAAAAAGCGTTAACTGAAACTAATGGAGACATGGATCAAGCAATCGACTATCTTCGTGAAAAAGGCATTGCTAAAGCAGCTAAAAAGGCTGATCGTATTGCTGCTGAAGGTTCTACATTAGTTAAAGTAAACGGTAATGAAGCAGTAATCTTAGAAGTAAACTCTGAGACTGATTTCGTAGCGAAAAACGAAGGTTTCAAAGAGTTAATTAACGGTTTAGCTGATTTCTTACTTGAGAAGAAGCCTGCAGATGCAGACGCAGCTTTATCTGAGACAATGAGCAATGGCACAACTGTTGCTGATTACATCAATTCTGCAATTGCGAAAATCGGAGAAAAAATCACTCTTCGTCGTTTTACTGTATTATCAAAAACTGACAATGATGCATTTGGTGCATACCTACATATGGGAGGACGTATCGGCGTTCTAACATTACTAGAAGGTACAACAGATGCAGATGCTGCAAAAGATGTGGCAATGCATGCAGCTGCTGTAAATCCTAAGTATGTATCACGTGATCAAGTTTCTGCTGAAGAAGCTGAGCATGAGCGTAAAATCTTAACTGAACAAGCTCTAAACGAAGGTAAGCCAGAAAATATTGTTGCAAAAATGGTTGAAGGTCGTCTTGGTAAATATTTTGAAGACATCTGTTTACTTGACCAAAGCTTTGTTAAGAATCCAGATCAAAAAGTTAAAGAATTTGTTCAATCTAAAGGTGCAACTGTAAAAACTTTCATCCGCTATGAAGTTGGAGAAGGTATTGAAAAACGCCAGGATAACTTCGCTGAAGAAGTTATGAGTCAAGTTAAAAAATAAGTATTAATATGTACACAAATAAGTATTCATAATCGACGTTGTGTACAGATACATGTTTTTCTTATAATGGAAAAAGGGAACACAGCATGTGTTCCCTTCTTTTTAGAGAGATGGGACCTATCTAAAGCTATGTAGGATTAAAAAGAATCTAAGCCGAATAACACGGATAAAATAGAATTGAGAGTAAATACATCAGTTCATGTTAGTTACACATTAATATCCATGAAAAAAGCTTAGTATTTATTCATGCGGAACAGAGAGTTGGAGGTAATCATGAGTAAACCTAAATATCAACGTATTGTACTAAAATTAAGTGGTGAAGCACTTGCGGGTGATAATGGATTTGGAATAAATCCTTCAGTTATTCAGTCAATTGCTAAACAAGTGAAGGAAATTGCTGAACTAGATGTAGAAGTAGCTGTTGTTGTTGGAGGCGGAAACATCTGGCGCGGCAAAATCGGTAGTGAAATGGGAATGGACCGTGCAACCGCCGACTACATGGGAATGCTTGCAACTGTCATGAACTCGCTTGCTTTACAAGATAGCCTTGAAACACAGGGAATTCAAACACGTGTTCAAACATCTATTGAAATGAGACAGGTTGCCGAGCCATACATAAGAAGAAAAGCAATTCGTCACCTTGAAAAGAAACGCGTTGTGATCTTTGCTGCTGGTACTGGAAATCCGTATTTCTCTACAGATACGACTGCGGCATTACGTGCTGCAGAAATTGAAGCAGATGTTATTCTTATGGCGAAAAACAATGTGGATGGTGTTTATAACGCCGACCCTAGAATTGACAAAGATGCTGTTAAATATGAAACTCTTTCATACTTAGATGTACTTAAAGAAGGTCTTGCTGTAATGGATTCAACTGCATCTTCTTTATGCATGGATAATGATATCCCATTAATTGTCTTCTCAATTATGGAAGAAGGTAATATTAAGCGTGCCGTGATTGGCGAAAATATCGGAACAATTGTAAGGGGGAAATAATCTTGGCTAAACAAATTTTAGCAAACACAAAAGAAAAAATGGAAAAAGCTGTTGCTTCTTTAACTCGTGAGTTAGCTTCAGTAAGAGCCGGACGTGCTAGTGCAAACTTATTAGACAAAATTTCTGTTGACTATTATGGGGCTCCAACACCTGTTAATCAACTTGCATCTATTAGTGTGCCAGAAGCAAGACTTTTAGTTATCCAACCTTATGATAAAACTGTTTTAGGTGATATCGAAAAGGCTATTTTAAAATCTGACTTGGGTTTAACACCTTCAAATGATGGTTCTCTTATTCGACTTTCTATCCCTGCTCTAACAGAGGAAAGACGTAAGGAACTTGTTAAGTTAGTTAAAAAATATGCAGAAGAAGCAAAAGTTGCAGTGCGTAATATTAGACGTGATGGTAATGACGACCTGAAGAAATTGGAAAAAAACGGGGATATTACTGAAGATGAATTACGTGGCAACACGGAAGAAGTACAAAAGTTAACAGATGATTATATTGTGAAAGTTGATCAAGTTGCAAAAGATAAAGAAAAAGAAATCATGGAAGTTTAAGTGAAAAATCTGTACAATAGGTATGGAAAGACCCTCTAATGTTTACAGGGGGTTTTTTTGTTAAAGATAAGAGAATATGATATCTTTACTTAATATTGGTGTCTAGCTGAAGCGTATAGCCTCTTAAGGTCATAAGCCACAAATGAATTGAAGACAAAGAGTCTCTTCTATTCATTTGTTTCTTATGCTTGTGGGGGGCTGAGCAAGGCGTTTACGTTTTTCTTATAGTTTAACGTCATCATGGTAGAAAGAGATCATGAATTATTGGGTGATGGAGGAATCACATGCTCAACATATTAAAGAAATGGAAAGGAAACCCTCGGCCTTCCAATGAACAAACGTTAAGTAAAGAGGACATTTTAAAGGGAGAAATTCCAAAACATATTGCCATTATTATGGATGGAAATGGAAGGTGGGCAAAAAAACGTGCCTTACCTCGGATAGCAGGACATCATGAGGGCATGAAAGTTGTCAGAAAGATAACGAAACAAGCTAATTCACTCGGTGTTAAAACTCTTACTTTGTATGCTTTTTCAACTGAAAACTGGAAACGCCCTAAGGTAGAAGTAGATTATTTAATGAAGTTACCTGAAGAATTTTTAAATACTTATTTACCTGAGCTTATTGAAGAAAATGTACAGGTACGCATTATGGGGGATAAAAACAGACTCCCGGTGCATACATTAAGTGCTGTTGAAAAGGCTATAAATGAAACAAGTGATAATGATGGTCTTGTTTTAAATTTTGCTTTGAATTATGGCAGTCGTGCTGAAATTATTACTGCAGTTCAACAGATTGCTCAAGATATTGATAGTGGTAAAATAAACGGTAATTCAATTGATGAATCGCTTTTCTCCAATTATTTAATGTCTCAATCACTAGATGATCCTGACCTATTAATACGTACTAGTGGTGAAATCCGGTTAAGCAATTTTATGTTATGGCAACTAGCCTATACAGAATTTTGGTTCACTGAAGTATTATGGCCTGATTTTAATGAACAATGTTTTTTACAAGCAATACACACATATCAACAAAGAGGACGCAGATTTGGTGGCGTATAAAGGTGATGAAATTTTAAATGAAGCAACGAATTCTAACTGCAATATTAGCTGCAGCAGTTTTTCTTCCATTTGTTATATACGGAAATCTTCCGTTTACAATATTTGTTTATTTACTAGCATCAATTGGATTGTATGAATTGTTAAGAATGAAAAAAATATCGTTAGTAAGTTTTCCTGGATTAATTAGCTTATTAATTTTATGGGTTCTTTTAATTCCAAATTCTTATATAACAATATTAAACGATATAAATTTTTCTAAGGCCGAATTAGCATTACTAGCTTTGTTATTTTTGTTAACTTACACGGTTATTACGAAAAATAAGTTTACATTTGACGATGTTGGTTTTGTTGTAATTTCTGTATTTTATCTTGGGATCGGTTTTTACTTTTTTATTGAAACAAGGCATTCTGGATTGGCAGAAGTATTTTATGCATTATTCTTAATATGGGTAACTGATTCAGGAGCTTATTTTGTCGGTCGGGCAATGGGGAAAAACAAGCTTTGGCCTGAAATAAGTCCGAATAAAACAGTAGAAGGTGCAGTGGGTGGAGTTTTATTTGCTGTTATTTTCGCTTGGGTGTACCACATGTTTACAGGAGTTTTAGATTCTTTCCTTATCATTACGGTTATGACAATCTGTCTCTCTGTTTTTGGACAAATTGGAGACTTGGTTGAATCTGCATTCAAACGTCATTATCAAGTAAAGGATTCCGGTTCAATTCTTCCGGGCCATGGTGGTATTTTAGATCGATTCGATAGCCTATTATTTGTATTACCTCTACTTCACTTTTTAAATATTCTTTTTTGAAAATGTTTAAGTCCATAACATTAATATGGTGGATATTAGTAATACGCATTTCTTTTTGATTGGAAGTGACTTTGTGAAGAAAATAAGTTTACTTGGAGCTACTGGTTCGATAGGAATCCAAACTTTATCAGTAATAGAAGCACACCCTGATGAATTTGAATTAGTTTCCATGTCTTTTGGAAGAAATATAAAATCGGGAATTGAAATCATTAGAAAATTTCACCCTCGATTTGTTGCGGTTCAAGATAAAGAAACATATGAAAAATTGAAACTTGAGCTTGAAATCGATAAAATAAAAATCGGTTACGGACAAGAAGCATTAATAGAGGCGGCTATTTTTGATGATGTTGATTGTTTAGTTAATGCAGTTGTTGGTAGTGTAGGACTTGTTCCAACGTTAAAAGCAATTGAAAACAAAATTACAATTGCAATTGCTAATAAAGAAACACTCGTAACAGCAGGTCATCTAGTAACAGAATATGCAAGGAAACACGAAGTTGATTTGTTACCAGTTGATAGTGAACATTCTGCGATTTTTCAATGTTTACAAGGTGAAAAATCAAAAAATATAGAACGTCTAATCATAACTGCATCTGGTGGAAGTTTTCGGGATAAAACGAGAGAAGAATTGATAAACGTTACAGTAGAGCAGGCTTTAAATCATCCAAATTGGTCAATGGGTGCCAAAATTACAATAGATTCTGCAACTATGATGAACAAAGGGCTTGAGGTGATTGAGGCACATTGGTTATTTAATATTCCTTATCAAAAAATTGATGTACTGTTACATAAAGAAAGTATTATACATTCTTTAGTGGAATTCCACGATCGTAGTGTGATTGCACAATTAGGAACACCAGATATGAGAGTTCCTATTCAATATGCATTAACTTATCCTGACAGACTTCCGCTTGAAAATGCTAAAAGACTTGAATTGTGGGAACATGGTAAACTTCATTTTGAAAAAATCAACTTTGATAGGTACAAATGCTTACAATATGCTTTTGATTCAGGTAAAATAGGTGGGACAATGCCAACTGTACTAAATGCTGCAAATGAAGAAGCAGTTGAAGCTTTTTTGAAGGGTAAGATAAAATTCCTTCAAATTGAAGACTTAATTGAAAGAGCTATGGATAAGCATGAGAGCATCGCGCATCCAGATTTGGAGCAAATTCAAGAAGTTGATCAACTAACGCGAAATTTTGTACAAACATTAATCTCATAAAGGTGGTCATTCAAAATGAATACAGTGATAGCGTTTGTCCTTATTTTCGGTGCTCTTGTATTTTTTCATGAGCTAGGTCATTTAATGTTAGCAAATAGAGCTGGGATACTTTGCCGCGAATTCGCTATAGGGTTTGGTCCGAAAATCTTATCATTTAAAAAGAATGAAACAGTATATACGATTCGACTCCTTCCTATTGGGGGATTCGTACGAATGGCTGGGGAAGATCCTGAGGTTATCGAGGTTAAACCGGGACACAATGTAGGATTATTATTTAACAAGGAAGACAAAGTTGAAAAGATCATTCTTAACAATAAAGAAAAATACCCTCAAGCACGTGTTATAGAGGTAGAAAATGTTGATCTTGAGCATAACATGTTTATCTCAGGCTATGAACACGGAGAAGAGGATTTTATTAAAAGATTTGATGTGAGTGAAACATCTTATTTTATTGTAGATGGTCAAGAAACACAAATTGCTCCTTATAATCGACAGTTCCAATCAAAAACTGTAGGTCAAAGGATTGCTGCTATCTTTGCTGGTCCGTTAATGAATTTTCTTCTTGCTTTTGTTATTTTAGTTTCCTTAGGTTTTATTCAAGGTGCACCAGTTGATGAACCAAGATTAGGGAAATTGACTTCTGATGGTGCTGCAAATGAGGCGGGGTTACAAGAGGGAGATGAAATTCATTCTATTGAAGGTGAATCAACATCTTCATGGGGCGAAGTAGTATCAATCATTCAAGAAAATCCGGATAAAGAATTAACATTTGAAGTTGAACGTAATGGCGAAATGTTAAGCTTAGAAGTGGTTCCTGCAGCAACAAAAGTTGGTGAAACTGTCATTGGACGGATTGGTGCATATAATCCTGTTGATAAGTCATTCGGCAGTTCGTTCAAATATGGCTTTGTTGAAACGTATACGTGGACGAAAGAAATTTTAATCGGGTTTGGAAAGCTTGTAACAGGACAATTCTCAATTGATATGCTGTCAGGTCCGGTTGGTATTTATGACATGACAGATCAAGTTGCCGAGTCTGGGACAACTAATTTATTAAGATGGGCAGCACTACTAAGTATTAATCTAGGAATAGTTAACTTGTTGCCGATCCCAGCTTTAGATGGTGGTCGCTTATTATTTTTATTCATTGAGGCATTAAGAGGAAAGCCAATTGATCGCCAAAAGGAAGGTATTGTTCATTTTATTGGTTTTTCATTACTTATGCTCTTAATGCTTGTTGTTACATGGAACGACATTCAACGCTTATTTCTGTAAAGAAGTTTAATTAAAATAGAGGTGCTCGTAAATGAAACAAAGTATGACGTTTATTCCTACTCTTAGAGAAGTTCCGGCTGATGCTGAAGTCAAAAGCCATCAGCTAATGCTACGAGCTGGATTTATTAGACAAAATACAAGTGGCGTATATAGCTACTTACCTTTAGCACAAAAAGTACTAAAGAAAATTGAACAAATTGTTCGTGAGGAAATGAATAAAGCAGGAGCTTCAGAGTTGTTAATGCCTGCATTGCAACAGAGTGAGCTTTGGCAAGAATCCGGTCGTTGGTATTCCTATGGCCCTGAATTAATGAGATTAAAGGATCGTCATAACCGTGAATTTGCTCTAGGAGCAACACATGAAGAAATGATTACAAGCCTTGTTCGTGATGAAGTGAAGTCATACAAACGTCTCCCACTTGGTTTGTACCAAATTCAAACTAAATTCCGCGATGAGAAACGTCCAAGATTTGGTGTTTTACGAGGGCGTGAATTCATTATGAAAGATGCATATACCTTTCACGCAACAAACGAGAGCTTGGATGAGGGCTATAATAAAATGTTTACAGCTTATCAAAATATCTTCACACGCTGTGGCTTAGATTTTAGAGCTGTTATTGCAGACTCAGGTGCGATGGGTGGAACCGACACTCACGAATTTATGGTTCTTTCAGAGATTGGTGAAGATACAATTGCATATTCAGATACATCCCAATATGCAGCAAACATTGAAATGGCCCCGGTTATTTCAACATATGAAAAGAGTTCGGAAGAGCAGCAGTCATTAGAAAAAATAGAAACACCAAATCAAAAAACAATAGAAGAAATATCTTCATTTTTAAATATCTCAAAAGAAAATTGTATTAAGTCAGTTCTATTTAAAGTAGATGAAAAGTTTGTGCTCGTTCTTGTTCGTGGAGACCACGAAGTAAATGATATTAAAGTGAAAAACTTATATTCTGCTTCAGTAGTTGAATTAGCAACAGCAGAGGAAACAAAAGAAGCATTAAATTGTGTTCCTGGTTATGTAGGTCCAATTCATGTTTCAGAAGATGTTGAAGTCATTGCAGACCATGCAGTTGCAGTTATAGTAAATGGAGTATGTGGTGCTAATGAAGAAGCATACCACTATACAGGAGTTAATTTAGAAAGAGATGGATCTGTTACTCAATATGCTGATTTGCGTTTTATACAAGAAGGTGATCTTTCTCCTGATGGTGAAGGCATTATTAAATTTGCAAAAGGTATAGAAGTTGGTCATGTTTTTAAATTGGGAACAAGATATAGTGAAGCGATGAATGCTACATTCCTTGATGAAAATGGCCGAACGCAACCAATGATTATGGGCTGCTATGGCATTGGAGTCTCTAGAACATTAGCAGCTGTTATCGAGCAGAATAATGACGAAAATGGAATTGTTTGGCCTGAAGCATTAGCACCATTTCAACTTCATGTGATTCCTATTAATGTAAAAAATGATGCTCAAAAAGAATTAGGTGAAAAGCTATACAATATATTTACTGACCTTGGTTATGAAGTTCTTCTTGATGATCGTCAAGAAAGAGCAGGGGTTAAATTTGCTGATTCCGATTTAATTGGCTTACCAGTTCGTGTAACAGTTGGTAAAAAGGCTGAAGAAGGAATTGTAGAAGTTAAAATACGTAAAACAGGTGAGTCTTTTGAAGTTTCAGTTGATGAACTGGAAGGTAAAGTAAAACAAATACTTGGTAACTAAAAAATTGTTACTGCAAAGGTAAAACCATGTTAAAATAATAAAATGAGAAGAAGAGGCTGACTCGATAAATTTAGACAATTTTCTTTTGAATTGTCTAATAATGGGGCAGCCTCTTCAATTGTGAAAAACATAATATTCATGATTCTGGGAGAGGGGATATAAAGGTCATGGACATGTTAAACAACCAAATTGAGCGATTTCAACTCCTGCTCCAGCAAATAAATTTAACAGAAGATGCAGCTGTTGTTCATTTTAAAAACGGTTCGATTGCTAGATTAACCGTTCATAAGCAATTGAAAAAATGGCATTTTCATTTTCAATTTGATAAGATTCTACCCTTTGATGTGTACCATTTATTTAAAACAAAACTATCAAAGGCTTTTTCACATATTGCAGATGTATCTTTTACATTTGAAGCAAGAGACCAAGCTTTTGATGAAAAGTTAGTACAAGATTATTGGTCAATTTGTATTCAAGAGATGGATGGTATTTCACCTCCTATGCTTGCTTTACTAAATGAGCAGAAGCCAACCCTTCAAGGACTAAAGGTAGTCGTAAAAACAAAAAATGATACAGAAGCAATGACAATAAAAAGAAAATATGCTTCTCTTATTCAAGAAAGCTTTCAGCAGTTTGGGTTTCCAACTTTTCAAATGGATACAACTGTAGCGGTAACAGAAGAAGAAATTAAACAATTCCAAGAGCAAAAGCTTCAAGAAGATAAAGCAAGAGGTTTCCAAGCGTTAACCGACATGGAAAATGCAGAAAAAGAGGATTCAATTCAGCCTGAACTTTCCGGCCCATTAACAATCGGTTATACAATTAAAGATGATGAAGAAATTCGTACAATGGCTTCCATTGAGGATGAAGAAAGAAGAGTAGCATTACAGGGGTATGTTTTTGATGCTGAAACAAGAGAATTACGAAGTGGGAGAACATTATTAACATTTAAAATTACTGATTATACAAGCTCGATACTAGTAAAAATGTTTGCGAGAGATAAAGAAGATGCAGTATTGGTACAAGCTGTAAAGAAAGGTATGTGGCTTAAAGTAAGAGGTAGTATCCAAAATGACACCTTTGTCCGAGATCTTGTTATGATTGCAAATGATATCAATGAAGTTGCACCAAGAGAAAGACAAGATACTGCCCCTGAAGATGAAAAACGAGTCGAATTACATTTACATTCACCGATGAGTCAAATGGATGCTGTCACTTCAGTAAGCAAATATATTGAGCAAGCGAAGAAATGGGGTCATAAAGCGATAGCTCTAACAGATCATGCTGTTACACAATCTTTTCCGGAGGCATATTCTGCAGGGAAAAAGAATGGAATCAAAGTGTTGTTTGGTGTAGAAGTCAACTTAGTAGATGATGGAGTTCCGATTGCCTACAATTCTGAACATCGTTTACTGTCAGATGAAACCTATGTTGTGTTTGATGTAGAAACAACAGGGCTTTCTGCAGTTTACGATACTATTATTGAGCTTGCCGCTGTTAAGATTCGTGATGGTGAAATTGTTGATCGCTTTGAATCCTTTGCTAACCCACACCATCCACTATCAGCTACAACAATTGATTTAACTGGTATTACGGACGATATGGTAAGGGATGCCCCTAATGTAGACGTAGTATTAAGGAAATTTAAAGAATGGATTGGGGACGACATTTTAGTTGCGCACAACGCGAGCTTTGATATGGGTTTTTTAAATGTTGGGTATAAAAAACTTCTAGGTGAGGAAAAAGCAAAAAATCCTGTTATTGATACATTAGAGTTAGGTAGATTTCTATATCCTGAAATGAAAAACCACCGATTGAACACTCTTTGTAAAAAGTTTGATATTGAGTTAACACAGCACCACCGTGCTATTTATGATGCGGAAGCAACAGGATTCTTGCTTATTAAAATGTTAAAAGATGCTGCTGAACAAGAAATCGAATATCATGATCAATTTAATGAAAATATGGGAAAAGGAAATGCCTACCAGCGTTCTCGTCCATATCATGCAACGATTCTTGCTCAAAATGAAACAGGGTTAAAAAATCTATTTAAATTAGTTTCAATCTCGCATATTAACTATTTTTATCGGGTTCCACGAATTCCGCGTTCACAGCTTAATAAACACCGTGAAGGTCTTATTATTGGCTCAGCCTGTGATAAGGGAGAAGTGTTTGAAGGAATGATGCAAAAATCACCTGAGGAAGTTGAGGAGATCGCTGCATTTTATGATTATTTAGAAGTTCATCCTTTAGAAGTTTATCAACACCTAATTACACTGGATTATATAAAAGATAATAATGCGCTACAGGAAATTGTAACGAATATTGTGAAGCTGGGTGAAAAATTAAATAAACCTGTCGTGGCAACGGGGAATGTTCATTATCTTAATCCTGTTGATAAAATTTATCGCAAAATATTGGTTAGTTCTCAAGGAGGAGCCAATCCATTAAACCGCCATGAGCTACCGGATGTTCATTTTCGAACAACAGATGAAATGCTAAATGCTTTTTCATTTCTTGGCACAGAAAAGGCGAAAGAAATTGTAGTAGAAAATACAAACAAAGTAGCAGATATGATTGAAGATGTTAAACCAATCAAAGATGATCTATATACACCAAAAATTGAAGGTGCAGATGATGAAATACGGGAAATGAGTTATTCAATGGCGAGAAGTATTTATGGTGAAAATCTACCGGAACTTGTTGAAGCACGTTTGGAAAAGGAATTAAAAAGTATTATCGGACATGGGTTCGCTGTTATATACTTGATTTCACATAAACTTGTTAAAAAATCACTCGATGATGGATATCTTGTAGGTTCACGTGGTTCCGTAGGATCTTCTTTTGTTGCGACAATGACGGAGATTACAGAGGTTAATCCTCTTCCGCCACATTATGTATGCCCTGATTGCAGGCACTCTGAGTTTTTTAATGATGGATCAGTTGGGTCTGGATTCGATTTGCCAAATAAAGAATGTCCAAAGTGTGGAGCACAGTATACGAAAGATGGACATGATATACCTTTTGAAACGTTCTTGGGATTTAAAGGTGATAAAGTTCCTGATATCGATTTGAATTTCTCCGGTGAATATCAACCTACAGCACACAACTATACAAAGGTGTTGTTCGGAGAAGATAATGTTTTCCGTGCAGGAACAATAGGTACAGTTGCAGAAAAGACGGCTTACGGATATGTAAAAGGTTATGCGAATGACCGCAATATCATTTATAGAGGAGCTGAGGTTGACCGTCTTGTACAAGGGTGTACAGGTGTAAAGAGAACAACCGGTCAGCACCCGGGTGGTATTATCGTAGTACCTGACTACATGGATATCTTTGATTTCTCACCAATTCAATTTCCAGCTGATGCAACTGGATCTGAATGGCGAACTACTCATTTTGACTTTCATTCAATTCACGATAACTTATTAAAACTTGATATTCTTGGACACGATGATCCAACGGTCATCCGTATGCTACAAGATTTAAGTGGAATTGATCCTAAAACAATTCCAACCGATGATCCAGAGGTTATGAAGATATTTAGTGGAACTGAATCATTAGGAGTAACAGAAGATCAAATAATGTGTAAAACAGGAACACTTGGGATTCCTGAATTCGGTACACGATTTGTTCGCCAAATGTTAGAAGATACAAAACCGACAACTTTTTCTGAGCTTGTTCAAATTTCTGGTCTATCGCATGGTACAGACGTTTGGCTTGGAAATGCACAGGAACTTATCCACAATAAGACTTGTACATTGAGTGAAGTAATCGGTTGTCGTGATGATATTATGGTATACCTGATCTATCAAGGATTAGATCCTTCTTTTGCATTTAAGATCATGGAATCTGTTCGAAAGGGTAAAGGCTTAACAGATGAAATGATGGAGGAAATGAAAAAACAAGAAGTGCCGGGTTGGTATATTAATTCTTGCTTAAAGATCAAATATATGTTCCCTAAGGCCCATGCTGCTGCATATGTTTTAATGGCGGTACGTATTGCTTATTTCAAAGTTCATCTTCCTCTATTATATTACGCTGCATACTTTACTGTTCGTGCAGATGATTTCGATATTGATACAATGGTTAAAGGGTCAGCATCTATTAAAGCAAAAATAGATGAAATTAACTTAAAAGGCTTAGATGCATCACCAAAAGAAAAAAACCTTCTTACTGTTTTAGAATTATCCTTAGAAATGTGTGAAAGAGGATTTGCATTCCAAAAGGTAGATCTTTATCGTTCTAGTGCTGATGAGTTTCTAATTGATGGTAATACACTAATTCCACCTTTTAATTCAATACCAGGGCTTGGAACGAATGCTGCGATTAACATAGTTAAAGCTAGAGAAGAAGGAGAGTTTTTATCAAAAGAAGATTTACAGCAAAGAGGTAAGGTGTCTAAAACAATTATCGAATACCTTACTAATCATGGTTGTTTGGATGAATTACCAGATCAAAACCAATTATCTCTTTTTTAAAGATTCTTTTCTTTTTTAATCTTTTATTCCTTCAGAGGATAAATTTGCATAAAAAACACGGTTATGTTATGCTTTTAGTGGAAATGCTAACGATAAGCAGAGGAAAAGAGTGGGGTAATCACCCACTCTTTCGTATTGTAATCGCCCTCGTCATTCGGATAGTTATACTACATACCATTCCCTGCTCAAAAGGCAGGGTTTTTCAACAGCTAAAGGTGTCAAACTGCTTCTGTTCAGGTTAAGCTAGAGCGCTTAGCTCCGTGTGTAGTCTTGGATGAGGGGATGTTCATTTTGAAGAAGAAGTTCATTATCTAAAAAATAACTTATTTTCACCATTGACTTATGCTTGATGCCTAAAGGGCAGGAGCATTGCGCTTTTCTTACAAGGAGGAAGAGAATGAGCAAAAAAGTAACAGAAATTGTTGAACAATTAGTAACACCAATTTTAGAGGATATGAACCTTGAATTAGTTGATATTGAATATGTTAAAGAAGGCTCTAATTGGTTTCTAAGATTATTTATTGATTCTGAGACAGGCATTGATATTGAAGAATGTGGAGTAGTAAGTGAAAGATTAAGTGAAAAACTCGATGCTTTAGATCCTATTCAGCATAATTACTTTTTAGAGGTTTCCTCACCAGGTGCTGAGAGACCATTAAAAAAAGAAGTAGATATAAAGAAGGCAATCGGTAAGCAAGTTCATATCAAAACATATGAACCAATTAATGGTGAAAAAGTTTTTGAGGGTGTTTTAACTGATTTTGACGGTCAAACTCTTTTCGTTACTGTTACCATTAAAACTAGAAAAAAACAAATTGAGATTCCGTATGATAAAGTTGCAAAAGCCAGATTAGCTGTAATCTTTTAGCTAACTTTTAAACTAATATCTCCAAATGACTGTTTTACAAATTGTGAAATTCTTTTATGTTAACTCTCGTTAATAATAAGAATGGTACACAACACATTTCCATGTAGCTTATTTTTTAAGGGGGAGCCGTTAAAATGAGTAGTGAATTATTAGATGCCTTAACAATTTTAGAGAAGGAAAAAGGCATTAGTAAAGAAGTAATTATTGAAGCAATAGAAGCGGCACTAATTTCTGCCTATAAACGAAACTTTAATCAAGCTCAAAATGTGCGAGTAGATTTAAATCGCGAAACAGGTACGATGAAAGTGTTTGCTCGTAAAGATGTAGTTGATGAGGTTTATGATCCTAGATTAGAAATATCAATTGGTGAAGCTCAAAGTATTAACCCAAACTATGTGGTTAATGATGTTATTGAAATGGAAGTAACACCTAAAGATTTCGGGAGAATTGCAGCACAAACAGCTAAGCAAGTTGTTACACAACGTGTGCGTGAGGCTGAGCGTGGAGTTATATACGGTGAATTTATTGATCGTGAAGAAGATATTATGACAGGAATCGTTCAACGAATAGATTCGAAATTCATTTATGTTAGCCTTGGTAAAATTGAGGCATTACTTCCAGTTAGTGAACAAATGCCTAATGAAACATATCGTCCACATGATCGAATTAAGGTCTTTATTACAAAAGTTGAAAAAACAACAAAAGGCCCACAAATTTTTGTATCACGAACACATCCAGGCTTACTTAAGAGGTTATTTGAAATTGAGGTTCCGGAAATCTATGATGGAACAGTTGAAATAAAATCAGTTTCTCGTGAAGCAGGAGACCGTTCAAAAATCTCCGTTCACTCTGATAATCCAGAAGTAGATCCTGTTGGGTCATGTGTGGGACCTAAGGGGCAGCGTGTACAGGCAATTGTTAACGAATTAAAGGGTGAAAAAATTGATATCGTTAGATGGTCGCAGGATCCAATTGAATTTGTTGCAAATGCACTTAGTCCTTCAAAAGTAGTTGAGGTCTTAGTTGATGAAGAAGAGAAAGCAACAACTGTCATTGTTCCAGATTACCAACTATCGCTAGCAATTGGTAAACGTGGTCAAAATGCGCGCTTAGCTGCAAAATTAACTGGCTGGAAAATTGACATCAAGAGTGAAACAGATGCAGAAAAGGCTGGTATTTATCCTGTTCAAAAAACGGACATTGATGAAGTTGATGTTGATGATGAACCGCTTTTAACAAGTGTACAAGACCCTGAGTTTAGTGAATAAGAGGTGAAATCACATGAACAATCGTAAAATTCCTTTGCGTAAATGTGTTGCAACAGGAGAGATGAAGACAAAAAAAGAACTTGTCCGAGTTGTCCGGTCAAAGGAAGGCGATGTTTCTGTCGACTTAACCGGTAAAAAAAATGGACGAGGGGCATATATTACTCTTGATAAAGAATGCATTCTTTTAGCAAAAAAGAAAAATATTCTTGCCAATCACTTGAAATCTAATATTGATGAAGGTGTTTATGAAGAGTTACTTCAACTGGCTGAGAAGGAGAAGCAATAAATAGATGAGTAAGCAGCAACAATGGACGTCCTTATTGGGCTTAGCAAATCGAGCACGAAAAGTTATTTCTGGAGAGGAACTTGTTGTTAAGGAAGTAAGACAACAACGTGCTAAGTTAGTTCTTCTTTCACAAGATGCATCCGCTAATACAATGAAAAAGGTAACAGATAAATGTAAGTTTTATCAGGTCCCCTTTAAAATGGTTGAAGATCGCTACCAGTTAGGTCAAGCAATTGGGAAAGAAGCGAGAGTTGTTGTAGCGATAAATGATGCAGGCTTTGCTGCAAAGTTAAAAACCTTGCTCGATTAATATTCTTGGGGGTGAACGTATGACAAAAATGAGAGTATATGAATATGCAAAACAGACAAATGTATCAAGCAAAGACATTATTTCTACGTTACAAGAAATGAATGTTGAAGTTAACAATCATATGTCAACAATTGAGGATCATGTTATTACAAAACTCGATCAAAAATATAAAAGCAATAATGTTGAAGAAACAAATAATGAATCAACAAAGAAACCGGGGAAACAAGTGGATAATACAAAGAATAAACCAAATAACGAACAACCAAAACCTTCAAATAACAAGCAAGCTCCTAATAATCAAAATCGCGATAATAAAAAGCAAAATCAAGCTAATAACAAATCTTTTAATAACAATAAAGGTAAGAAAAACAATAATAAAAGAAACAACAACAAAGGACCTGTACAGCAACCTAAGCCAAAAAAAGAGCTACCTGAAAAAATTACGTTCTCAGGAAGCTTATCTGTAGGTGAATTAGCATCTGAGCTAGGAAAAGAACCTTCTGAAATCATTAAGAAGCTTTTAATGCTAGGAACGATGGCTACAATTAATCAAGAGCTTGACAAGGATTCAATTGAGCTAATTGCTGGTGAATATGGTGTTGAAGTAGAGGAAGAAATTGTATTCGAAAAAACGGAATTTGAAAAATACGAAGAAGAAGACCGTGAAGAAGATCTAACAATTCGTCCTGCTGTTGTTACAATTATGGGACACGTTGACCATGGTAAAACTACGTTACTTGATTCTATTCGTAATACAAAAGTAACGGAAGGTGAAGCTGGAGGAATTACGCAACATATTGGTGCGTACCAAATTGTTGCAAATGATCAAAAGATTACCTTCCTTGATACTCCAGGACATGCCGCTTTTACAACAATGCGTGCACGTGGAGCACAGGTTACAGACATTACGATTTTAGTTGTTGCTGCTGATGATGGTGTTATGCCACAAACAATTGAAGCCATTAACCATGCAAAAGCAGCAGAAGTACCGATTATCGTTGCTGTTAACAAAGTTGATAAACCAACAGCTAATCCAGATCGTGTGATGCAAGAATTAACAGAACATGGTCTAGTACCAGAGGCTTGGGGTGGAGATACTATCTTTGTACCTGTTTCTGCTTTAACAGGTGATGGTATTGATGATCTTCTAGAAATGATATTATTAGTTACAGAAGTTGAAGAATTAAAAGCGAATCCTAATCGTCGTGCAACAGGAACTGTAATTGAGGCACAACTTGATAAAGGTCGTGGATCAGTTGCAACACTTCTTGTTCAAAATGGTACATTACGCGTGGGAGATCCAATCGTTGTAGGAAATACATTTGGACGTGTTCGTGCAATGGTTAATGATCTTGGACGTCGAGTTAAAGACGCGGCTCCTTCTACTCCTGTTGAGATAACAGGCTTAAATGATGTTCCTCTTGCAGGAGATCAGTTTATGGTATTTGAAGATGAAAAGTCTGCACGTCAAGTAGGAGAAGCTAGAGCTCAGAAGAAGCTTGATGAACAAAGAAGCGAAGGCTCTAAGCTTAGCCTGGATGATCTATTTGAACAAATTAAGCAAGGGGATATCAAAGATATCAATTTAATTGTAAAAGCTGATGTACAAGGTTCTGTTGAGGCTCTAGCTGCTGCTTTACAAAAAATTGATGTTGAAGGTGTTCGTGTTAAAATTATCCATACAGGTGTAGGGGCAATTACGGAGTCTGATATTATTTTAGCTGCAGCATCTAATGCAATTGTTATTGGTTTTAACGTTCGTCCAGATGCTGGTGCTAAGAAAACAGCTGACGTTGAAGAAGTAGATATCCGTTTACACCGTATCATCTATAAAGTAATTGAAGAAATTGAATCAGCAATGAAAGGTATGCTTGATCCTGAATTTGAAGAAAAAGTCATCGGTCAAGTTGAAGTCCGCACAACTTTCAAAGTATCTAAAATTGGGACAATTGCTGGTTGTTATGTAACGGAAGGTAAAATTACCCGTGATAGTGGTATCCGCTTAATTCGAGATGGAATTGTTATCTTCGAAGGTGAGATTGATACACTGAAACGATTTAAAGATGATGTAAAAGAAGTTGCACGAAACTATGAATGTGGAATCACAATTAAAAACTACAATGATGTTAAAGAAGGCGACATTATTGAAGCGTATGTGATGGAGGAAATCGAACGTAAATGATCGGATACGTTGATTGTGAATGTATGATTTACGATACACAGTCATTAAAAGAGAAACGAGCTGTTTTACAACGAGTTTTAACAAGAATCAAACAAAAGTACAATGTTTCTATTTCGGAAATTGAATTTCAGGACACATGGCAGCATACAAAGTTTGGTATTGTTGCCATTACGTCCTCTAAGGTTTCAACAGAAAAGGAATTAAATCATGTACTAAGCTTTATTGATTCGTTTCCTGAAATAGAAAGAACAGTTACAACGTTTGAATGGTTTTAAGTGAAGAGGTGATTGACATGAGCTTAAGAGCAAACCGTGTCGGAGAACAAATGAAAAAAGAATTAGGCGATATTATCGGTCGCAAAATAAAAGACCCGCGTATTGGCTTTGTTACTGTAACTGATGTAAGTGTTTCTGGAGACCTTCAGATTGCAAAGGTGTTCATTTCCGTACTAGGAGATGAGGAACAAAGACAAAATACTCTTAAAGGCTTAGCGAAAGCAAAAGGTTTTATTAGGTCTGAAATTGGACAACGAATTCGTCTTAGAAAAACACCGGAGATTCAATTTGAGTTTGATGAGTCAATTGACTACGGTAATCGTATTGAAACTCTTCTTCATGAGTTAAATGTTGAAAATAAAGAGGAGGATTAACTCCTTTTCAGGGATAGGCGCCTCGTCTATCCCTTTTATTTTTAAGAGATACTAACATATTTCTTATTCAAAATTATCTAACCGTTTGCACAAAACTGATTAAATGAAAGAGGAGGAACAACATGGAAGGTGTTCTTTTACTAAATAAGCCTGCTGGTATGACATCTCATGATTGTGTCGCAAGAATGCGAAGGCTGGCAAAAACAAGGAAAGTCGGTCATACAGGCACGTTAGATCCAGATGTAACTGGCGTACTCCCTATATGTCTTGGTAGGGCAACTAAGATCGTAGAATATTTAACAGCTGCTTCAAAAACGTATGAAGCTGAGGTAACAATTGGTTTTTCTACAACAACTGAGGATGCATCTGGTGAAATTGTTAAAGAGCAAAGTGTACAATCACCTATTTCAGAGGAAAAAGTTAAGCTTGTATTGAATTCAATGGTTGGTACAATTGAGCAAGTTCCTCCAATGTATTCTGCTATTAAAGTTAACGGGAAAAAACTTTATGAGTATGCAAGAGCTGGTATAGAGATTGAAAGGCCGGCAAGGACCATTACAATAAATGAGCTTGTGCTTTTAGGTGATGTTCATAATGAAGACAATCTCACAAAGTTCCGGTTCCGTGTTACTTGTTCTAAAGGTACTTATGTCCGAACATTGGCGGTAATGATAGGTGAAAAATTAGACTATCCGGCACATATGTCACATTTAATCAGAACAAAATCCGGAAATTTTAGAATTGAAGATTGTTTAACATTTGAAGAAATAGAAAGTGCGATTGAAAACAATGCGTTACAGAGCAAATTACTGCCTATAGGTAAAGCACTATATGATTTGCCGAAACTGAAAATCCATGATACTCTAGCAGAGAAAGTGAAAAATGGTGCAGTGTTAGAATTACCGTCGCAATTTAAGGACATTGAAGTGGGTGCTCCAATTGTTGTCTATGATGATGACGACCGCTGTCTAGCTATCTATGCAAAGCATCCCACTAAAACAGATCTGATGAAACCAACAAAGGTACTGCTAAATGAAGCGTAAGTTGTATGATGAAGTACCTTATCCAAAATAAATCATACAGCAAAAAGTGAAAATAGGTGAAGCTACCGTGAAAATAATAAGATTGTCTCAACCACATAATTTAAATCAACTTGATTTTCCTGAAATGGTCATGGCTTTAGGCTATTTTGACGGAGTACATAAAGGTCATCAAAAGGTAATAACAAAAGCGAAAGAAATAGCAAAACAAACAGGAATGAAAAGTGCAGTAATGACCTTTCATCCACACCCGCTTGTTGTTCTTCGTAAGAAGGAAGATATTGATTATATTACTCCCTTAGAAGAGAAAATAAATTTAATTCAAGAGCTTGAGGTAGATTTATTGTTTGTAGTTGAATTTACTAAGGAATTTGCCGCTTTATTACCACAAGAATTTGTGGATGATTATATTATTAAGTTAAATGTTAAGCATGTTGTAGCAGGTTTTGATTTTACATATGGACATTTGGGCAAAGGAACAATGGAAACAATCCCATTCCATTCAAGAGAGCAGTTTTTACATACAACTGTGGAAAAAATAACGGATCATGATCGCAAGGTTAGTTCGACTCTGATTCGGGAGGTAATCAGGAGTGGTGATGTTGAGTATGCACAGACACTTTTAGGTAGACCTCACTCTGTTGTTGGTGTAGTTGTTCATGGTGATAAACGTGGACGAACGATTGGTTTTCCAACTGCTAATGTTGAAGTTGAAGAGCACTATCTTATACCTCCAACTGGTGTTTATGCTGTTTCAATAGAAATTGATTCAGTTGTCTTTGATGGTGTTTGTAATATTGGTTATAAACCAACTTTTAACAACGAAAAATCTCCAAAACCTAGTATTGAAGTCCATATATTTGACTTTAATAGAGAAATTTATGGTCAAAAAGTCTCAGTTTCCTGGTTTAAACGTATAAGAAGTGAGAAAAAATTCCATAATGTTGATGAGCTCATTGAACAAATTTCTAAAGACAAGGCTGCTGCCGAACAATTCTTTCATAAAAAGATGGTATAAGCCTTGCATTCTTTATGAAAAAATAGTATTCTAATTGATGTAGTTTAAAACCATTGCTTGGCAGATCGATTCACCAACGTTTGCTCGGTAATTGGGGTTTGTAAAAATAAGGAGGTGAAAAGGATGGCTATCACACAAGAACGTAAAAATGAACTAATTGCTCAATATAAAACACATGAGTCAGATACTGGATCTCCAGAGGTTCAAATTGCTATCCTTACTGAGGACATCAATAATCTTAACGATCACTTACGTGTTCACAAAAAAGACCACCATTCACGTCGCGGTCTTTTAAAAATGGTAGGTAAACGTCGTAACTTACTAACTTACCTACGTAATAAAGACGTAACTCGTTATCGTGAGTTAATCAACAAGCTTGGTTTACGTCGATAATTACTAGAAAAAGCGGGATTTTTCCCGCTTTTTTAGTGTATTTAAAATTGATTCCTATAAAAAATCTTTACATATAAAAACTACATTGATATGTTGAATTTAATTGGTTCATACTATTACATAACGTGACTAAATAGAGAAGGAGTTTTACATATATGGGACAAGATAAACAAACGTTCTCCATAGATTGGGCAGGTCGAAACCTTACTGTTGAAATTGGCCAGCTTGCAAAACAAGCAAACGGGTCTGTAATGATTCGTTATGGCGATACGGCAGTTTTAAGTACTGCCACCGCTTCAAAAGATCCAAAGCCTTTAGATTTTTTTCCGTTAACAGTTAATTACGAGGAGCGTTTATATGCTGTAGGGAAAATCCCAGGAGGATTTATCAAGAGAGAAGGAAGACCAAGTGAAAAAGCTATATTAGCCAGCCGATTAATTGACCGTCCAATTAGACCTTTATTTGCTGATGGTTTTAGAAATGAAGTTCAGGTTATTAGTATTGTGATGAGTGTTGATCAAAATTGTTCTTCTGAAATGGCTGCAATGTTTGGATCTTCATTAGCACTTTGTGTATCTGATATTCCTTTTGAGGGACCGATTGCAGGTGTAACTGTTGGAAGAATCAATAATGAATTTGTTATTAACCCAACAGTTGAACAAGCAGAACAAAGTGATATTCATTTAGTAGTAGCTGGTACAAAAGATGCGATTAATATGGTTGAAGCTGGTGCTGATGAAGTTCCAGAAGAAACAATGTTAGAAGCTATTATGTTTGGACATGAAGAAATAAAACGTTTAATTTCTTTCCAAGAGGAAGTAGCTGCAGCTGTTGGAAAAGAAAAAATGGAAATTGAACTATTTGATCTTGATGCAGACCTTGAAAAAGAAATTCGAGAGTTTGCAGAGGGTGACTTATTACAAGCTATTCAGGTTCAAGAGAAACATGCTCGTGAAGATGCAATCAGCGCTGTGAAAAACAAAGTTGTTGAGAAATATGTGGAACAAGAAGCTGATGAGAGCACCATTAAGATGGTTAAACAAATCTTATCAAAACTTGTTAAGGCGGAAGTACGTCGATTAATTACAGAAGAAAAAGTAAGACCTGATGGACGTGGTGTTGATGAAATTCGCCCACTGTCTTCTGAAGTTGGGTTATTACCTAGAACACATGGTTCAGGGTTGTTTACACGTGGACAAACTCAAGCATTAAGTATATGTACACTTGGAGCGCTTGGGGATGTTCAAATTCTTGATGGACTTGGTATCGAGGAATCCAAACGCTTTATGCACCATTACAACTTCCCGCAATTTAGCGTTGGTGAAACTGGACCTATGAGAGGACCAGGACGACGTGAAATTGGACATGGTGCGTTAGGTGAAAGAGCATTAGAACCAATTATTCCATCTGAGAAAGATTTTCCATATACAGTTCGCTTAGTATCAGAAGTTCTTGAATCAAATGGTTCTACTTCACAAGCAAGTATTTGTGCAAGTACTTTAGCAATGATGGACGCTGGTGTACCTATTAAAGCTCCTGTTGCCGGAATTGCAATGGGACTTGTAAAATCAGGAGAACACTATACAGTTTTAACAGACATCCAAGGTATGGAAGATGCTCTTGGTGATATGGACTTTAAAGTAGCTGGTACTGATAAAGGTGTAACGGCTTTACAAATGGATATTAAAATAGAAGGCTTATCAAGAGAAATACTTGAAGAAGCACTACAACAAGCGAAAAAGGGTCGTATGGAAATATTAAAATCAATGCTTGCTACCATTTCTACTCCAAAAGGTGAGCTTTCTCAATATGCACCTAAAATCTTAACAATGAAGATTAATCCAGATAAAATTAGAGATGTTATTGGTCCAAGTGGAAAGCAAATTAATAAAATTATTGAAGAAACTGGAGTAAAGATTGATATCGAACAAGATGGTACTGTCTTCATTTCATCAGTAAATGATGAGATGAACCAAAAAGCAAAGAAAATTATTGAAGATCTCGTACGAGAAGTTGTTGTTGGACAACTATATCTTGGTAAAGTAAAACGAATTGAAAAATTCGGAGCATTTGTAGAAATTTTTGCAGGTAAAGATGGTTTAGTTCACATATCAGAGCTTGCAGAGGAACGTGTTGGAAAAGTTGAAGACGTTGTGTCAATTGGTGACGAGCTACTAGTTAAGGTAACTGAAATTGATAAACAAGGTCGTGTTAATTTATCTAGAAAAGCAGTATTGAAAGAACAAAAAGAAAATCAACCAGAACAGCAAGGTTGATTCTATAAAGGAGGCCAGGGTATCCGGTCTTCTTTTTCGATTTAAAAGATCAAAGATGTTACTATAGTATTCCGTTTTTTGTTCTACCTTGTCCCCTTTTTACATATTTTTTAGTGAAAAGGGGGATATTGAATGCAAAGGAAAATGATTCATATCGTAGGATTTGCCTTAATCTTAATTGTTAGCATCGGATTTTTACAAAATCCATTTACATCTTCATATGTTGATCAAATAAAGCATGCTAGTGTAACAGTGTCTAAACATCAAGACGAATTATATGAAGAAATAGCAGCAAAAGCACCGGAATACAATATTCCTGCTCAAAATGCGGAAGTACATAAAGTATGGAAGGCAACGCCTGGATATAATGGTTTAGAGGTGGATATAGATCAGTCTTACAAGAAGATGAAAGCAAAGGGGACCTTTGATGAAAGCCTTCTTGTATACCGACAAGTCAAGCCTTCTGTTCATTTAGAGGATTTACCTGCTGAGCCAATTTATCGTGGACATCCCGATAAACCGATGGTGTCTTTCATTATTAACGTAGCATGGGGAAATGAGTACATACCTGATATGCTTGAGACTCTTAATAAGTACCATGTAAAGGCCACCTTTTTTCTTGAAGGAAGGTGGGTAAAAGAAAATCCGGATATGGCAATGATGATAGTAGATGCAGGCCATGAAATCGGAAATCATTCCTATTCACATCCAGATATGAGTCAATTATCCAGCGGTAATATAAGAGAACAACTTTCGAAGACAAACGAAGTGATAAAATCAGTAACTGATATTACTCCAACTTGGTTTGCTCCCCCAAGTGGTAGCTTTAAAAATGAGGTCGTAAAAATTGCGAATGATATGAGCATGAAAACAGTTATGTGGAGCGTAGACACGATCGATTGGCAGCGCCCAGAGCCACATGTGTTAGTTTCAAGAGTAATGAGTAAAGTTCATAATGGAGCACTTATTTTAATGCATCCTACTTCCTCTACATCTGAGAGCCTTGAAACGTTAATTTTATCCATTAAACAAAAAGGTTATTCCTTCGGATCTGTATCAATGCTTGTAAATGAGGAAAGGTTATCAACAAAAGATGTAGATGAGGATAATTAGGAAGAATGGCAACATGAAGGAGGAACTTTTTTGATCAAAAAATATACTTGTCAAAATGGAGTAAGAATTGTATTGGAAAATATCCCGACGGTTCGATCAGTTGCAATCGGTGTATGGATTGGAACAGGCTCCCGTAATGAAGATCCAAAAATAAACGGAGTTTCCCATTTTTTAGAGCACATGTTTTTTAAAGGAACAAAAACAAGATCAGCTCGTGAAATTGCTGAGTCATTTGATAGCATTGGTGGTCAAGTTAATGCTTTTACTTCTAAAGAATATACTTGTTATTATGCAAAAGTTCTTGATGACCATGCTAACTATGCGCTTGATGTGTTATCAGACATGTTTTTCAACTCAACATTTGATGAGGAAGAATTGAAAAAAGAAAAGAATGTTGTTTATGAAGAAATTAAAATGTACGATGATACACCTGATGATATTGTACATGATATTTTAAGTAAAGCTACTTATGGTAATCATCCTCTAGGTTACCCTATTTTAGGAACTGAAGAAACTCTTGCATCTTTTAACGGTGATACATTAAGAGAGTATATGAACAATCACTATACTCCTGAAAATGTTGTTGTTTCTGTTGCAGGAAATGTATCTGAAGGTTTTATTAAAGAAGTTGAGAAATTCTTCGGTTCTTATGAAACAAATGCTCAAAAACACCAAATCGGAAAACCGACGTTCATGGATCAGAAATTAGCCAAGCAAAAGGATACGGAACAAGCACATCTTTGTTTAGGTTACAATGGGCTAGAAGTCGGTCATGATGATATATATAGCTTAATTGTTTTAAATAATATATTAGGTGGAAGTATGAGCAGTCGCTTGTTCCAGGATGTACGTGAACAAAAAGGACTTGCGTATTCTGTCTTCTCCTACCATTCTTCTTATGCAGATAACGGACTTCTTACAATTTATGGTGGGACAGGAAGTAATCAATTAAATGTTTTATTTGAAACAATTCAGGAAACATTATCAACTTTAAAAGCAGATGGAATTACTGCAAAAGAATTAGCAAACAGTAAGGAACAAATGAAAGGAAGCCTAATGCTTAGTCTTGAGAGTACGAATAGCAGAATGAGCAGAAATGGTAAAAACGAGCTCTTACTAGGCTATCACCGTTCATTAGATTCAATCATTGACAAAGTAAATGAGGTTTCTGAAGAAAGTGTTAATACTTTAGCTAACCAGGTGTTTACAGATTCTTATTCTGTAGCGTTAATAAGTCCTGATGGAACACTCCCGGAGAGTTTAAAATCTTAATTGAAGCAAAAAATGCCTACTATTTTTCATAATTGTAGGCATTTTTTTATGCGGTCCATTGATAAGATATATTAAGGGGGAATGGACATGAGATTAAGTGAATTAAGTGGAAAAGAAATTGTAGATGTTAAGCGTGCTGAGCGCTTGGGAGTACTTGGTCAAACTGATTTAGAAATTAATGAGCAAACTGGTCAAATTACTACATTAATTATTCCTTCATTAAAATGGTTCGGCTTAAGAAAGCAAGGACAAGAAATCCGAGTTCCTTGGCAGCATATTAAAAAGATCGGAACAGATATGATTATTCTTGATATTCCAGATGAGCAAATTGAAAAAATTGAATCTTAACTGTTAACGATTGGTGTTATGCCAATCGTTTTTTTGTTTAGAAACTTACTATTTCCGTTTAAGGTTCTTCTATCTCCGTCACCTAAAAAGACTCTTCTTTAATTTCTTCTGTTTATTCACCCATACAACTATTTCTACATAGTATGTTGAAGTAAGTTATCCTAGGATTTAAAAAAAGAAATTAGAAACACATGTAAAAGAAGGTGAACTTTCGACATGTTAACTGGATTAAACGTAGCTGTAATCGGTGGCGATGCAAGGCAGCTAGAAGTTATCCGTAAATTGACTGAACTTGATGCAAAGCTTTTGCTCATCGGTTTTGATCAGCTTGATCATGGTTTTACAGGTGCTACAAAAGTCAAGATAGATGAGGTTCAATTTAATGAAATAGATGCCATTATTTTACCTATCCCCGGAACGAATCATGAGGGGGTTGTAGATACTGTATTTTCAAATGAAGAAGTTATTTTATCAGAAGAATTACTAGAACAAACGCCTTCTCATTGTACGATATATTCCGGCATCTCAAATTCCTATCTAGATAACCTTGTAAGTGCAACAAATAGAAAATTAATTCGATTATTTGAACGAGATGATGTTGCTATATATAACTCAATACCTACAGTAGAAGGAACAATTATGATGGTCATTCAGCATACTGATATTACAATTCATGGCTCAACCATAGCAGTCCTTGGGTTAGGGAGAGTCGGAATGAGTGTAGCAAGAACATTTAACTCACTAGGTGCAAAAGTTAAAGTAGGTGCCAGAGATACAGCAGATCTAGCAAGAATTACAGAAATGGGGCTTACACCATTTCATATTGACGATATTCAACGAGAAGTGAAAGACATCGATGTTTGTATCAACACGATTCCATCTTTATTAGTCACAGCAAAGGTAATCTCAAATATGCCGGCACACACGTTAATTGTAGACTTGGCATCTAAGCCAGGGGGAACTGATTTCCGGTATGCAGAAAAACGTGGAATTAAAGCATTATTAGCTCCAGGATTGCCTGGAATCGTTGCACCTAAATCAGCCGGGCAAATTGTTGCAAATGTTTTATCACAACTTTTGGGTGATTTAAAAATAGATGGAAAGGGGTCTTCTTCATGAAATTAGAAGGAAAAAGAATTGGATTTGGAATGACAGGTTCTCACTGCACATATGAAGAGGTATATCCACAAATTAAGTCATTAATGGATGAAGGAGCTGACATTATACCAGTTGTCTCTCATACTGTGAAAAATACAACTACACGTTTTGGTAAAGCTGGAGAATGGGTAGAGAAAGTTGAAGAATTAACTGGCAATAAAGTAATTGACTCAATTGTGGCGGCAGAGCCACTGGGACCAAAATTGCCACTTGATTGTATGGTTATCGCACCATTAACAGGTAACTCCATGAGTAAATTTGCCAATGCTTTAACAGACTCTCCCGTATTAATGGCAGCTAAGGCTACTCTTCGGACTCATCGTCCTGTAGTACTTGGGATCTCTACAAATGATGCATTAGGACTAAATGGTGTAAACTTAATGCGTCTTATGGCAACAAAAGATATCTACTTTATTCCATTTGGTCAGGATATGCCAGATAAAAAGCCAAATTCAATGGTGGCAAGAATGGAATCATTGTTAGATACGGTAGTAGCAGCTTTAGAAGGTAAACAATTTCAACCGGTAGTTGTAGAAAAATTCCGTGATTTAGAGAATTAATTGCACAATTCAATGAAAGAATCATAAATTTTTAATCCATTCGACAATTAATGTGATAGAATAATACGTAAAAGATTTGAAGCTATATACAGTATAAAGATATAGCTGGAAGGAGCTAGTGTTAAATGGAAGCAAGAGGTTATCATGTAGCAGTAGTCGGAGCAACAGGAGCAGTAGGGCAACAAATGCTTCATACTTTAGAACAACGTAATTTTCCAATTTCAAAACTAACTTTGCTTTCTTCTGAGCGTTCTGCCGGTAAAAAGGTAATGTTCAAGAATGAAGAATATACTGTTCAAGTTGCAACACCAGAAAGCTTTGAAGGCGTACAAATTGCGTTATTCAGTGCAGGTGGAAGTGTATCTAAGCAATTTGCTCCAGAAGCTGTAAAACGAGGAGCAATTGTTGTAGACAATACGAGTGCATATAGAATGGATGAAAATGTTCCTTTAGTAGTACCTGAAGTAAACGAAGAAGCTTTAAAGAATCATAACGGAATTATTGCAAATCCAAACTGTTCAACTATTCAAATGGTTGTAGCCCTTGAACCAATCCGTAAGCAGTATGGCTTAAATAAAGTAATTGTATCAACATATCAAGCAGTTTCAGGAGCTGGTGCAGCTGCCATTAACGAACTAAAGGAACAATCAAAAGCTATTTTAAACGGTGAAGAATTTACTCCGGAAATTCTTCCTGTAGGTAGTGATGAAAAGCATTATCAGATTGCTTTTAATGCGATTCCACAAATTGATAAGTTCCAAGAAAATGGATTTACATTTGAAGAAATGAAAATGATTAACGAAACGAAGAAAATTATGACTATGCCAGAGTTGCATGTTGCTGCAACTTGTGTAAGATTACCTGTTGAAACTGGTCACTCTGAGTCTGTTTATGTTGAAGTTGATTCAGAGGATGTTTCAGCACAGCAACTAAAAGAGTTGCTGAAAAATTCAGATGGAATTACTCTTCAAGACGATCCATCTCAGCAGTTATATCCAATGCCGGCAAATTGTGTTGGAAAGAATGATGTTTTCGTAGGCAGAATTCGTAAAGATTTAGACCGCGATAATGGTTTCCACATGTGGATTGTTTCTGATAATCTATTAAAAGGTGCTGCATGGAATTCTGTACAAATCGCTGAAAGTTTAGTTAAATTACAATTAGTTTAACCTGTATAGGAAGAGAGCATGGCGGTTTGCCAGCTCTCTTCTCTCACGTCTATAGTAGAGGTGTTACACTTGAAAATTATAGTTCAAAAATTCGGAGGAACGTCCGTCAAGGATGATCGTGGTCGTCAAATGGCTCTCGGGCATATTAAAGATGCATTAAATGATGGCTATAAAGTTGTGGCAGTCGTTTCGGCCATGGGTAGAAGTGGCGATCCTTATGCTACTGACACACTTTTAGACTTAGTTTATGGAAATATTGATAACATTTCTAAAAGAGAACAAGATATGCTACTTTCTTGTGGTGAAGTTATTTCTTCAATTGTCTTTTCCAGCCTCTTAAATCAAAATAAGATTAAAGCTACCTCCCTAACTGGAGCACAGGCTGGATTTGTGACAAATGACGATCATACAAATGCGAAAATTCTGGAAATGGATTGTGAGCGCTTATTAGATATCCTAGCTAATCAAGATGTAGTTGTAGTGGCTGGATTCCAAGGAGCTTCCATAAAAAGTGGAGATACCACGACGATTGGAAGAGGAGGCAGTGATACTTCGGCAGCAGCTCTTGGTGCAGCATTAGGGGCTGAATATGTGGATATTTTTACAGATGTTGAAGGGGTAATGACAGCAGATCCTCGTATTGTTGAGAACGCAAAGCCTTTGACAAAAGTCACGTATACTGAAATTGTAAACCTTGCTTACCAAGGAGCAAAAGTAGTCCATCCTCGTGCAGTGGAAATTGCTATGCAAGCAGAGGTGCCGATACGAGTTAGGTCCACTTATTCAAAATCAACAGGAACATTAGTTACGACAAATCATTCCGCTAAAAAAGGCAGTGATGTTCATGAAAGCCTTATTACCGGAATTGCTCATGTTTCAAATGTAACTCAAATAAAAGTAGCAGCAAAAGAAGGACATTATGATGTGCAGACAGAAGTATTTAAGGCAATGGCAAAAGAAGGAATCAGTGTTGACTTCTTCAACATCACACCTAAATCAGTGATATATACTGTTACAGATGAAGTAACGAATCAGGCCATTGATATACTTGAGGGGTTAGGTTATGAACCTATCGTTAACCGCCATTGTGCAAAAGTATCTGCAGTTGGAGCTGGTATAATGGGGGTTCCAGGTGTAACTTCAAAAATCGTAACAGCTTTATCACAACAAGGGATACAAATTCTACAATCTGCAGATAGCCATACAACAATATGGGTACTTGTAAAAGAACATGATATGATAAAAGCGGTCAATGCTTTACATGAAGCTTTTGATCTATCAGAATAAAAAGAGAGAAAAAATGCTTGGAATTTCCTTGATTCATAAGGAAATATGGCGCTGAAGCATTTTACGTCAGAATGCAACATAAGGAGTGAAGGTAAGAATGGGTCTTTTTGGTAAAGTATCAACAGCAATGGTAACACCATTTGATAAAAATGGAAATATTGATTTTCAAAAAACATCAACATTGATTGATTACCTTATAAATCATGGTTCTGATTCATTAGTTATTGCGGGTACAACAGGTGAATCTCCAACTTTAAGTACTGAGGAAAAAGTTGCATTAATTAAACACTCTGTTAAGGAAGTTAATGGAAGAGTTCCTGTTATCGCTGGAACAGGCAGCAATAACACAGCTGCCTCCATTAAATTAACTAAGCAAGCTGAAGAAGCTGGTGTAGATGCTATTATGCTTGTTGTTCCTTATTATAATAAGCCAAGTCAAGAAGGTTTATATCAGCACTTTAAAACAATAGCAGAATCTACAAAGCTGCCAGTAATGTTATATAATATTCCTGGTAGAAGTGTGATTAACATGACTGTAGATACAATTGTAAGGTTATCGGAAATTCCAAACATCGTAGCAATAAAAGAAGCAAGCGGTAATTTAGATGCTATGGCCGAAATCATTTCAAAAACGGACGCTGAATTCGCACTATATACTGGTGATGACGGTTTAACTCTACCAGCCCTTTCAATAGGAGGAAATGGTGTAGTGTCCGTTGCTTCACATATTATTGGGAACGAAATGCAAGCAATGATCTCATCTTTCGAAAATGGTGATCATGCCCAAGCAGCAGAACAGCATCGTACTTTATTACCAATTATGAAACAACTATTTGCTGCTCCAAACCCTAGTCCGGTAAAAACAGCACTTCAAGTTAAAGGCTTGGATGTTGGATCAGTACGCTTACCTTTATTACCATTAACAAGTTTGGAACGAAACGAATTAATGGATGTTATTGATAAAAACCTAAGATAAGAATAGAAGAAGGGATGCTTGAGGTAAGAAAAAACTTACTCAGGTGTCTCTTCTTTTTATTTTCTTTAATAAACTTTTTATCCCTTAAATTAAATCATTTATGCATGTTGAAAAAAGACTCATATATTATACGGCGAAAATTTCCTTGTATTCCATTTCTTTCATCAGTTATAATATTTCTAAGTGACGTTGAACGGGTACTTCAGTGGGGAGGATTTACATGGAAAAAACAGAAAATATAAAATTAATTGCTTTAGGTGGAGTAGGAGAAGTCGGAAAAAATATGTTTGTTGTTGAAATTAATTCTGACATATTTGTTATTGATGCCGGCTTAATGTATCCAGAAGATAGTATGCTAGGAATTGATATGGTCATACCGGATATTACTTACCTTAAGGAAAATGAGGAAAGAATAAAGGGGATCTTTTTAACACATGGTCATGATGAAAGTATCGGTGGAATCTTTTATTTACTCAATAATTTAAGTGTTCCAATTTATGGGACAAAGCTTACTTTGGCTCTGGTTGGAGAAAAGTTAAAAGAAAATCGTATGAGACAATCTGTGTTTGTTAAAGAAGTTGATAATGAAACGATATTGTCATTTCCAAGTACAGAAATCTCGTTTT
Source organism: Bacillus sp. AFS040349 (assembly GCF_002577655.1). NCBI lineage: Bacteria > Bacillati > Bacillota > Bacilli > Caryophanales > Bacillaceae > Bacillus > Bacillus sp. AFS040349. Next base: position 150,968 of record NZ_NUMC01000031.1, read on the forward strand.
TTAGAACAAATCACAGTATCCCCGATTCAGTAGGTATTAGCTTTGAAACTTCTATGGGAGCAATTATTCATACTGGAGATTTTAAGATTGATCAAACACCAGTAGCTGATAGTCATATGGATATCGGTAAAATTGCTAAGTTAGGTGAAAACGGTGTCTTATGCTTACTATCTGATAGTATAAATGCAGAAAGACCAGGTTATTCTGGTTCAGAAGCCAGAGTAGGTGGAGAAATTTCAGATGTTATGTACAATGCAGATGGAAGAGTAATAGTTGCTGTTTTTGCTTCAAACTTATATCGAATTCAACAAGTAATTAATGCGGCAGTGAAAAACAATCGTAAATTAGCTGTTGTTGGAAAAAATATGAAGAGTATACTAAATTTAGCGATAAGTCTTGGCTACATCTCTGTTGAAGAAGAACTCTTCATTTCCGTAAATGAAATTGATAAACATGAATCAAATGAAGTGGCCATATTAACGACAAGTAACCATGGCGAGCCACTTGCTGTTTTATCTAGAATGGCTAAGCAGTCACATAAATTGGTGAATGTGAAAGATGGAGATACTGTTCTTATTGCTGCGACACCTATACCTGGTCATGAACTGGTATTTTCTAAAACCATTGATCTATTAAGTAGAGCAGGAGCCAATGTAATTTTTGGACAAAAACAAATACATGTTTCGGGACATGGGCATCAGGAAGAATTAAAAATGATGCTTAATTTAACAAAGCCAAAATATTTTATACCAATTCATGGCGAATTTAAAATGCAAAAGGCTCATGAAAAACTGGCAAAACAAGTTGGTATTGAACCTCAAAATATCTTCTTAGTTGATAAAGGAGAAGTAGTAGAGTTCAAAGGACAGAATGTTTACACTGGTGCAAAAGTACCTTCAGGGAATGTTCTGATTGATGGTTTAGGGATTGGCGATGTTGGTAATATCGTTCTTCGAGACCGCAGATTATTATCACAAGATGGAATTTTAATTGTAGTCGTAACACTTAATAAGCAGAAAAAGCAGATAACCTCAGGTCCTGAGATTATCACAAGAGGGTTCGTATATGTAAGGGAATCTGAGGAACTAATCGGAGAAGCGACTAAGGTTGTATCAAACATCGTAGAACGAAGTATGCAGGAACACTCTATTGAATGGTCTTCAATTAAACTGAGCATTCGTGAATCATTAAATCAATTTTTATATGAAAAAACTAAGAGAAGACCGATGATTCTTCCAATTATCATGGAAATTTAATCTAGTGTTATGTTAGTTAAAAAGCATTGAGTACTTTCAATGCTTTTTGTTTTGTCTCTTTTCTATTCATTCGTATGAAAATAGTAAGGTTGTCAATACTACAGAAAGAATGAAATAGAAAGGATGGCTAACATGACAAATCATGATCATTACATAAAAAATGAGGCTACGGAAAAACCAGAAGGAAAAGAGAGCTCTATTGTAGAAAAAATCCAACAATTAGGACAAACGAATGTTCCTCAAATGGGAAACGATTCAAAAATACACTGCTTAACAATTGTGGGACAAATTGAAGGACATATTCAACTACCACCACAAAATAAAACAACGAAATATGAGCATGTTATTCCTCAAATTGTTGCAATTGAACAAAACCCAAATATTGAAGGTTTATTAGTTATTCTTAATACCGTTGGTGGAGACGTTGAAGCGGGACTTGCGATAGCTGAGATGCTATCATCCTTATCTAAACCAACAGTATCGATTGTTTTAGGTGGAGGCCATTCAATTGGGGTTCCAATTGCAGTATCTTGTGATTATTCTTTCATAGCAGAGTCTGCAACAATGACTATTCATCCAGTAAGATTAACAGGTCTTGTTATTGGGGTTCCACAAACTTTTGAATATTTAGACAAAATGCAAGAGCGTGTTATTAATTTCGTAACAAAGAATTCACATATTAGTGAAGAGAAATTTAAAGAGCTTATGCTGTCTAAAGGCAACCTAACTCGTGATATCGGAACGAATGTCGTTGGAGCGGATGCTGTGGAATATGGTTTGATAAACGAAGTAGGCGGCGTTGGACAAGCAATTAAAAAGCTCAATAGCTTACTTGAAAAAAATGATGATGATCAGGTGCTTCAATAATGATTTATTATACAATGATGCCAGAGGAACTTATGTTTCCTCATACAGACGAAGAATATAAAAAGCAATCAATCATCGAAATGAACGGAATACAACTGCTTGTTCAACAATCTGAGAATGCCCAATACGAGATTATACGAGTATTAAGTAGTGATCCACAGCACTATTTAAATTCAGAATTATGTCCAGGTCAAAAAATTACAATGTCCCTTTCTACCATCTAGTTCTGTTATGGTATAATAAAATAGATCTTCTTTTATAAGGCAGCCATTTCGGCTGCTTTCTTCATTGTATTTAAAATAACAAAAAAACTGTGCATTATGCCTTTGGCTGCATTAATTTTACACATATAATTACATATTAGAAAGAAACAAAGGTGATAAAAGATGGCAAAACGAAAAAGAAGACAGAAACAGTCAAAGGATGATTGGAAGAAGACCCTAAAGTTTGAGTTGGCAGGCTTAATCATTTTAGCCATTGCTCTTATTACAATTTCAAAGCTTGGATTTGTGGGAACAACATTTGTTCATTTATTTCGATTCTTTAGTGGCGAATGGTACATGCTCTTCCTTATTGGAATTGTCCTGTTTTCACTATTCCTTATATGGAAACGGCAGATCCCTACTTTATTTAGCAGACAAATGATAGGAATATATTGCGTAACAGCATCATTGTTATTATTAAGTCATGTGACATTATTTAAAATGCTTTCACATAATGGTACCTTCGCTTCACCAAGTGTGATTTCTAATACTCTTGAGCTGTTTTGGATGGAAGTAAAAGGTGAAGCAAGTACTGTTGATTTAGGTGGGGGGATAATTGGAGCGGTATTGTTTGCTGCATCCTATTATTTATTTGCAGAGGCTGGTTCAAAAATTATAGCAATTGTCTTAATTGTAATTGGAGTACTTTTGATTACTGGAAAATCCCTTCAAGCTACAATGGCGAAGGTTCTTCTCCCTATTGGTGGATTTATCAAGAATCAAACAATTGGCTTTTTAGAAGATATGAAAAATCTACCTAAAGCCTTAAGACAGCAGCAAAAGAAGAAAAAGCCTAAAAAGAAGAAGAAAGAGAAAAAAGATTATGATGATGAAATAATGGAAGAAGATTTAGAGGATGAAGAAGGTGTACTTCAACCAATCATATCAAGCTTTTCTGACACAGAGAATGGTCAGCAAGAAATGATTATACATACAATGGAAGAACAAAAACAACCTTCTCGCGATCCTAAAGAAAGAAAAGCAGATCAAGAAAAGCAACAACAATCATCTAATGAATCCAGTGAAGTAAATGAGGCACTTCAAAAAATATCATTTGTTGAAGTAGAAAATAAAGATTATAAGCTACCACCACTTGATTTGTTAAAAGCTCCAAAACAAAATTCACAGCATGCAGATAAGAAAAATATTTATGAAAATGCAAGGAAACTTGAAAAAACGTTTCAAAGCTTTGGTGTAAAAGCTAAAGTAACACAAGTTCATTTAGGTCCTGCTGTTACCAAATACGAAGTTTATCCTGATGTCGGAGTAAAGGTTAGCAAAATTGTCAACTTAAGTGACGATCTTGCACTAGCATTAGCAGCAAAAGATATTCGAATAGAAGCCCCTATTCCGGGGAAATCAGCAGTTGGAATAGAAGTACCTAATTCAGAAATCGCAATGGTTTCATTAAGAGAAGTATTAGAATCAAAAGCAAATGATAGACCAGATGCTAAATTATTAATAGGGCTAGGAAGAGATATTTCAGGTGATGCGGTTTTAGCTGAACTAAACAAAATGCCCCATCTTTTAGTTGCAGGTGCTACAGGAAGCGGAAAGAGTGTTTGTATTAACGGTATCATTACTAGTATTTTAATGAGAGCAAAACCACATGAAGTCAAGTTGATGATGATTGATCCAAAAATGGTTGAGTTAAATGTATATAATGGGGTACCACATTTGCTTGCTCCGGTAGTGACAGATCCTAAAAAAGCATCACAAGCATTAAAAAAAGTTGTTAATGAAATGGAAAGAAGATATGAGCTCTTCTCCCATACAGGTACAAGAAACATAGAGGGATATAATGAAGTTATAAAAAGAAATAACCGTGAAGAGGAAGCGAAGCAACCGGAACTCCCATATATTGTTGTAATTGTTGATGAGCTTGCAGACTTAATGATGGTAGCTTCTTCTGATGTAGAAGATTCCATTACGAGGCTTTCGCAAATGGCACGTGCAGCTGGAATACATTTAATTATTGCGACACAGCGTCCATCAGTTGATGTTATTACAGGTGTTATTAAGGCAAATATTCCTTCTCGTATTGCCTTTAGTGTCTCATCCATGACAGATTCAAGAACCATATTAGATATGGGAGGAGCTGAAAAGCTACTAGGAAGAGGGGACATGCTCTTCCTACCTGTTGGTGCCTCTAAACCAGTTCGGGTACAAGGTGCATTTTTATCCGATGAAGAGGTAGAACAAACAGTTAACTTTGTTATTGCTCAACAAAAAGCTCAATATCAGGAAGAAATGATTCCAACTGAGGTTGTAGAATCAACTAGTGAAGTTGATGATGAATTGTTTGATGAAGCTGTACAACTTGTTGTTGACATGCAAACAGCCTCTGTATCTATGCTTCAAAGACGATTTCGTGTTGGATATACTAGGGCTGCAAGATTAATAGATGCGATGGAAGAACGAGGAATAGTCGGACCATATGAAGGAAGCAAACCACGAGAAGTCCTTCTTTCAAAAGAAAAACATGAAGACATTACTTCTTAATATCATGACTAAACAGAGACACCTTTTAATAAGTTGATTTCTGTTTAGTTTTTTTAATTGGTTTTGGTATTTAACTATAATAAATTCGTCGACAAAATGTGACAAAAAGAGTAAGATATAAATGCATTGTATGAAGAGTCATGTTATGGGTATAAGTTCACCCATAGAAACAAACGATAGGAAAGAATTCCTTTCCTTATTCGACAATTTTTACTAGTTTCTATTTATTTATAGTATAAAACATGATATAGTAATTTCGGTTAGACTATGGTGTATAACATCTGATGTCTGATCTCTTGTATATAGTGGGTATAACTGGGGGCGCGTTTCAATGACCATAAAATCTGATAATCGGCATTTGTATTTACAAGTGATTGATAAGATCAAAGAAGATATAGAAAATGGTACATATCGAGAAAGAGAAAAATTACCTTCTGAATTCGAATTATCGAAAAGTCTAGGTGTAAGTAGAGCGACTTTAAGAGAAGCATTACGAACACTAGAAGAAGAAAACGTTATCATTAGAAGACATGGTGTAGGTACCTTTGTTAATTCTAAACCTAGATTCACCTCAGGTATTGAGCAATTAAATAGTGTCACAGCTATGATTGAACAAGCTGGTTTAAAGCCTGGTACTGTTTTTTTATCTTCCTCAATTACTGGTGCAACAGAAGATGATGTTAAAAGATTTAAATGTGAAAAATCAGAAGAGATATTTTTACTTGAACGAGTAAGAACCGCAAACGGAGAGCCTGTTGTATATTGTTTAGATAAAATCCCAACTAAAATATTGCCAGACACATTTGATCATGAACAAGAATCTTTGTTTAAATTACTTGAAGATAAAGCAAATATTTACATAAGTTATGCAGTTACACATATTGAACCAATCGGTTATCATGAAAAAATTTCTCCAATATTAGAATGTGATCCCGAAACATCATTATTGCTTTTAAAACAAATGCATTTTAATGATCAAGATCAACCCGTACTATACTCATTAAACTATTTTAGAGCGGACCATTTTAGTTTTCATGTAGTAAGGAAACGTTTATAGGTAAAGAATAAATAGTGATACATACTTTTTCGATAATAAAGTATGTAAGGAAATCTCCGCTATATCGTGCTTAACTCCTAAAGGTTGTTTAAAATGTATGAGAGTACATAGCTCTTTACTTTAAGGAGGTGGTTGGCCAAGATAGGCTATACGTTTAGGTTATGTTGTTATTTTAAAATATTTTTTAGGGGGCTTTAATGATGAAGAAAAGAAATGGATTAGCATTATCACTTTTTCTTGCTGCAGGAACACTGTTAGCAGGATGCGGTGGTGCTGACAAAAATGAAGGCGCTGGCGGTGAAGGCGGCGGAGAAGCAAAAGAAGATAATTTTTCTGTTGCAATGGTAACTGATATTGGTGGTGTAGATGATAAATCATTTAACCAATCTGCTTGGGAAGGTCTTCAAGCATATGGAGAAGAAAATGGATTAGAAAAAGGAACTGACGGTTTTGATTACCTTCAATCCAAAAGTGATGCAGATTATGCAACAAACTTAAATACATTAGCTCGTAAGAATTTTGATTTAATTTATGGTATTGGTTACTTATTACAACCAGCTGTTGATGAAATTGCTCAACAACAAAAAGATACACACTTTGCAATTGTTGATAGTGTTGTAGAACAATCTAATGTTGCAAGCATTACATTCAAAGAACATCAAGGATCATTCCTAGTAGGTGTTGTTGCTGGTTTAACAACGAAAACAAACAAAATTGGTTTCGTTGGTGGTGTTGAGGGTGATCTTATCAAGAAGTTTGAAGTTGGATTTATTGAAGGTGTTAAAGCTGTAAACCCTGATGCAACTGTTGAAGTTCAATATGCTGGTTCTTTCGGGGATGCTGCAAAAGGTAAGCAAATTGCATCAAGTATGTATGGTTTAGGCGCTGATATTATTTACCATGCTGCTGGTGGTACAGGTAATGGTGTATTTTCTGAAGCAATTGACTTAAAAGTAGAAGATCCAAACCGTGAACTATGGGTTATTGGAGTAGATAAAGATCAACACGAAGAAGGTAACGGTACAACAAAAGATGGTGAAGAATTCAATATTACTCTTACATCTATGGTTAAACGTGTAGACGTTGCTGTGAAGGACCTTGCTGAAAAAGCAAAAGCTGGTGAGTTCCCTGGTGGTCAAGTAATTGAGTATGGTATTGAAGAAGAAGCAATTGGTATTGCTCCAAGCGATGAGCATTTATCTGATGAGGTAAAAGCAAAAGTAGAAGAATATGAGCAAAAAATTGTTAATGGTGAAATCGAAGTACCAACAAAATAATGAATAGGGGTAGGGCTGACTTAGATAATCTTTAGACTCCTCCAACAATAATAATTTGTGGGGTGTCTTTACAGATAAAAGTCAGCCCTTATTCCTGAAAATCATTAAATGCAAATATTCTAATAATTTATTAAATTTATTTTTGTACGATGATTGATGACTTCAAATACATAAAAGCAACTATAGAGGGTTATAGTTAGTTAATTAAATTATGTCATCAAGATAATGAAAGATTTAGTAGATTTGCATTTGGTGATTTTCATACCAGCTAGTTTTTAGCAAAATGAAACGTGAAAACCATAAGTTGTTCAGGAAAAAGGAGTGAGCAAGTTGGAATATGTAATTGAAATGCTAAATATTCGTAAGGAATTTCCTGGCATAGTAGCAAATAATAATATTACATTACAAGTGAAAAAAGGCGAAATTCATGCCTTATTAGGTGAAAATGGTGCAGGAAAATCAACTTTAATGAATGTTCTTTTTGGCTTATATCAACCTGAAAAAGGGGAGATAAAAGTAAAAGGGAAAAAAGTAGATATTACCAATCCTAATATAGCGAACGATTTAGGGATCGGCATGGTCCACCAGCATTTTATGTTGGTCAATACTTTTTCTATTACAGAAAACATTATATTAGGAAATGAGCCGAAAAAAGGAACGACAATCAATATAAAAGATGCTGAGAAGCAGGTTAAAGAGATATCTGAAAAATACGGTTTAGCAGTAGATCCGTCGGCAAAAATATCTGATATATCAGTAGGGATGCAGCAACGTGTAGAAATTCTAAAAACTCTATATCGTGGTGCTGAAATCTTAATTTTTGATGAGCCGACAGCAGTATTGACTCCACAAGAAATTAAAGAGTTAATTCAAATCTTAAAGACGTTGATAAAAGAAGGAAAATCAATCATCTTAATTACACATAAGTTAAAAGAGATTATGGAAGTTTGTGATCGGGTTACGGTTATCCGCAAAGGTGAAGGAATTGGAACAGTAAATGTTGCTGATACAAATCCAAATGAATTAGCTTCACTTATGGTAGGACGTGAGGTCTCCTTTAAAACTGAAAAAACTCCTGCTAAACCAAAGGAAGATGTTTTAACTATTAATGATCTTATCGTAAAGGATAATCGACAGGTTGCAATGGTTAATTCTTTGAACTTATCTGTACGAGCTGGTGAGATTGTCGGTGTTGCAGGTGTAGACGGTAATGGTCAAACTGAACTAATTGAAGCGATAACAGGATTAAGAAAAGTCAGCTCTGGTTCGATTAAAATTAACAATAAAGAAATTACAAATTTTCATCCTAGAAAAATAACTGAATCAGGGGTTGGGCATATCCCACAAGACAGACATAAACATGGACTCGTCCTAGACTTTCCAATTGGTGAAAACATGGTTTTACAATCTTATTATAAGCAGCCGTTTTCAAAAAGTGGTGTTTTAAACTTTAATTCCATTTATGATAAAGCAAAGGAACTTATTAAGGAATTTGATGTTAGAACACCAAGTTCTTCAACACTTGCTAGAGCTCTCTCAGGTGGAAATCAACAAAAAGCGATTATAGGGAGAGAGGTTGATCGTAATCCCGAATTATTAATTGCAGCTCAACCTACGCGAGGTCTTGATGTTGGTGCGATTGAATTCATTCATAGCAGATTAATTGAGCAGCGTGATAAAGGGAAAGCAGTACTTCTAATTTCTTTTGAATTGGATGAAATTATGAACGTAAGTGATCGAATTGCTGTTATTTATGAAGGGCAAATCGTTGATATCGTGGATCCTAAAGAAACAACTGAGCAAGAACTCGGACTCCTTATGGCGGGAAGTAAGCGTCAGAAAGAAGGTAACCAGTCATGAATTTAAATCGTTATATGAACTTATTAATTCCTGTAATTGCGGTCATCTTAGGATTAATCTCAGGTGCAATTATCATGCTTGTTAGTGGATACAATCCTATTGCTGGATATAGTGCGTTATGGTATGGAATTTTTGGTGACACTTATTATATTGGTGAAACAGTTAGACAATTAACACCGTATATTCTTACTGGTTTAGCTGTTGCCTTTGCTTATAGAACAGGACTTTTTAACATTGGTGTTGAAGGTCAAGTAATCGTTGGCTGGTTAGCAGCTGTTTGGGTTGGTGTTGCGTTTGAGTTACCGGCAATTATACATCTTCCATTAGCAATTATCGCTGCTGGATTAGCGGGTGCATTATGGGCTTTTGTTCCTGGATTTTTAAAGGCTAGATTTAAAGTCCATGAAGTAATCGTTTCAATTATGATGAACTATGTTGCACTGCACGTAACGAATTATCTAATAAGAGAGGTTATTACTGATAACAGTGATTCCACTGACAAAATATTCCCGTCTGCATCACTACGTTCTGAGTTTTTTGAAAGTATAACAGATTACTCACGTATGCATTATGGAATTTTTATTGCTTTAATCGGTGCCTTTATTATGTGGTTCTTACTTGAGAAAACAACAAAAGGCTTTGAACTACGAGCTGTAGGATTTAATCACGATGCAGCACATTATTCTGGTATGAATGTTAGTCGTAACATTGTTCTTTCTATGGTAATATCAGGTGTTTTCGCGGGCGTTGCCGGGGCTATGGAAGGTCTTGGAACGTTTGAATATGTTTCAGTTAAAAATGGATTTACTGGAATAGGATTTGATGGTATTGCTGTTGCACTTATTGGTGGGAACGCTGCAATTGGTATTATCCTATCGGGAGCTTTGTTTGGCGGGTTAAAAGTTGGGGCGTTAAATATGCCTTCTGAAGCTGGTGTTCCAAATGAGCTTGTTGAAATCATTATTGCGCTTATTATCTTCTTCGTTGCTTCTAGCTATTTTATCCGTTGGATATTATTACGTTTTAAAAAGGAGGGGAAATAAGTGAGCATACTACAAGCTTTAGAAATCATTATCCCAACAGCTTTATTCGTTGCGGCTCCACTTATTTTCACTGCACTTGGAGGAGTTTTTAGTGAACGTTCAGGTGTTGTTAATATCGGTCTAGAAGGTTTAATGGTTATTGGTGCTTTTGTAGGAATTGTATTTAATTTACAGTTCGCTGAAGTATTTGGAAATGCTACTCCGTGGCTATCTATCGTTGCTGCTATGGTTGCTGCATCGATCTTTTCATTATTACATGCTGTAGCTTCTATTACGTTTAAGGCAGATCAAGTTGTAAGTGGTGTTGCAATTAACTTCTTGGCGGTTGGTTTAACATTATTCCTTGTTAAAAATATTTATGAAAAAGGGCAAACTGATCGAATCAATATTAGTTTTAACAAAATGGATGTACCATTATTAAGTGATATCCCGATTATTGGAAAAATATTTTTCTCAGGTGGATATGTAACTTCTTATTTAGCAATTTTCACTGCGATTGTTGTTTGGTATGTAATCTTTAAGACGCCATTTGGACTTCGTTTACGTTCAGTAGGAGAACATCCAATGGCTGCTGATACTATGGGGATTAATGTAACTAGAATGAGGTATATAGGAGTTCTATTAAGTGGTGCATTTGCCGGTTTAGGTGGTGCTGTTTATGCTACCATTATTTCTAGAGACTTTAGTCATGCGACGATAAGTGGTCAAGGATTTATGGCACTTGCAGCAGTAATATTTGGAAAATGGCACCCGCTTGGAGCAATGGGAGCAGCTTTATTCTTTGGGCTGGCTCAAGGCTTGAGTATTATAGGTGGAACAATCCCGTTTTTAAAAGATATCCCAGCTGTTTATTTACTTATCCTTCCTTATGTTTTAACAATTCTTGCATTAACAGGATTTATCGGCCGTGCTGATTCACCTAAAGCATTGGGAACACCTTATGAAAAGGGAAAACGATAATGAAAAAGCTTCTCCAAACTGGAGAAGCTTTTTTACTGTAAACCACCATGCTGAACTACTGTTACTTAATTCCAGTATATGTTAGACCAATATTACGCAAAATGAACTTGTTAACAAAATAATCTTTAGACAGGTGAAGAAAATATGGGAGCACCAAAGAAGCTTGATTTACTTGCATTATCATCTGTTCCTCTTGTTATGACATTAGGAAATTCAATGCTGATTCCTGTTTTACCTCTCATCTCAAAAAAATTAAATATTAGTGCCTTTCAGGTATCTTTAATTATTACTGTATACTCGATTGTTGCGATTATTTTAATTCCAATAGCGGGTTACTTATCAGATCGGTTTGGGCGAAAAATTGTGATGGTTCCATGTTTAATTATTGCTGGGGTAGGTGGAGCGGTTTCTGGATGGGCTTCTTGGAAAATTGAAGATCCTTACATATGGATCTTAATAGGACGTGTGCTTCAAGGAATAGGTTCTGCAGGAGCAGCACCGGTCGTTATGCCATTAGTAGGAGATATGTTTAAAAGTGATGAAGAAATAAGTGCTGGTCTTGGGTTAACCGAAACAGCAAACACTGCAGGTAAGGTGTTGAGTCCAATAATTGGTGCAGCTCTTGCAGCTTTTTTATGGTTCCTCCCGTTTTGGTTTATTCCTTTTTTTAGTTTAATTAGTGTTTTGTTAGTAGCTTTCCTTGTAAAAGTACCAAAAACAAAGGATAAAGAAGTACAAACAGTTAAGGAATTTGCCCACTGTGTAAAAGGTATTTTTAAAGAAAATGGGAAATGGCTTTTTGCCATTTTTACAGTTGGGTGTATTATCATGTTCGTTCTATTTGGAATTTTATTTTTCTTGTCGGACATGTTAGAAAAACAATATAACATTAATGGAGTAAAAAAAGGTTTAGTTTTAGCTATTCCATTACTGCCTTTATCGGTTAGTTCTTTCATATCCGGGAAGAAAATTGGTCAAAATAAAAATTTAATGAAAACGGTTATTATCGCTGGCATGGGATTAGTTACAATTTCGTTTATTGCATTAAGAGTACAACATACATTGATATTTTTAATTTCTTTCTTAGTTTTAACTGGAATAGGTATTGGGATTACCTTACCAAGTTTAGATGCTTTAATCACAGAAGGAATAGAAAAAGAAGAGAGAGGTACAATTACATCAATATATAGTGCAATGAGATTTATTGGTGTTGCAGCAGGTCCTCCAGTTTATTCATACTTAATGTCTACTAGTGAACATCTTGTCTATTACATTTCTGCAGGTTCAAGTGTGATAGCAGTTATGGTTGTGTTGCTTTTCATCCAAGTTAAGGATCTTGAGAAAGATCCAAAGCAAATGCCAAAGTTAGCGTAAAGAGACCGAATTTTTTCGGTTTCTTTTTTGTATAGAATTTTATGTTAAGAGTCAGGATAAGATAGTAAATAAAAGTGTATTATTTCCTTTATTATCCTTGTATTGATATAATTACAAACAAATTGAAAATAGAAAAAAGGAGGGTCTTCATGTCTTATTTTCATGAACAGCAAACAGATGTAAACGGTCTATCTTTGCATACCGTCTCAACAGCAAAATTCAAAACCAATACCATAGTTCTTAAGTTATTAGCCCCTTTAAATGAACAGGATGTTACATATAGAGCGCTATTACCATATGTACTTCAAAGAGGGACAAAAAATTTCCCGACTAGCACTGTTTTGAGACAACATTTGGATGAATTGTATGGCGCAACACTTCATGTAGATTTATCAAAAAAGGGTGAAAATCACATTATATCTTTTCGAATGGAAATTGCAAATGAAAAATTTTTAACAGATGCTACTCCATTATTAGAACAAGGTATTAAATTTTTATCCGAAATTTTATTGCAACCAGTTACAGAAAATGAAGCATTTCAGGATGAAATAGTTTCTCAAGAAAAACGTACCTTAAAGCAACGCATTCAATCTGTGAATGATGACAAAATGAGGTATTCAAATTTAAGACTTGTACAAGAAATGTGTAAAAATGAGCCTTATGCTTTACATGTGAATGGTGAAACCAAAGATGTAGATAAAATTGATGCAAAATCTTTGTATGAATATTATCAAAAATGCATTCAGACAGATCATATTGATCTATATGTTGTAGGGGATCTTGAACAAGATGAAGTAAAAGGGTATGTGAGTAAATATTTTACTTTTGACAACAGCCGTGAGCCTGTAGTCCAAACCCCATATAAAAAAGAAATAAAAGAAAAAGAAGTAATCGAAGAACAGGATGTAAAGCAAGGTAAGTTAAACATCGGCTATCGAACAAATAGTACGTATAAAGATGAGGATTACTATGCTCTGCAGGTCTTTAACGGAATTTTTGGTGGCTTTTCTCATTCGAAACTATTTATCAATGTACGTGAAAAAGCGAGTTTAGCTTATTATGCAGCATCAAGGGTAGAAAGTCATAAAGGATTACTAATGGTTATGTCGGGAATTGAGGTTCAAAATTATGATCAGGCAGTTTCCATTATTAAAGAACAGATGGCAGCAATGAAAAACGGAGATTTCACTGAACAAGAGTTTGAGCAAACCAAGGCTGTAATTCGAAATCAATTACTAGAAACTGTAGATACTGCTTATGGCTTAGTTGAAATTGTTTACCATAACGTTATCGCAAATATAAATCGGTCATTTGAGGACTATTTAAATGGAATTGAAAAGGTATCAAAAGAAGAAGTAACTAAAGTTGCTCAAAAGGTTGAGCTAGATACAATTTATTTCTTAAAAGGAATGGGGGGAACGGCATGACAACAAATCCTATTCGCTTCGATCAATTACAAGAATCATTATATTACGAGAAAATGTCAAATGGGCTTGATGTCTATGTGTTACCTAAAAAAGGTTTTAACAAAACTTATGCCACTTTTACGACGAAATATGGATCAATTGATAATCAATTTGTCCCTTTAAATGAAAATGAGATGATTTCTGTACCCGATGGGATTGCTCATTTTCTTGAACATAAATTATTTGAAAAGGAAGATGGAGATGTATTTCAGCAGTTTAGTAAGCAAGGTGCTTCTGCAAATGCTTTTACATCCTTCACTCGAACAGCTTATTTATTTTCAAGCACAAGCTCAGTTGAAAAAAACCTAGAAACATTAATTGATTTTGTGCAAGATCCCTATTTTTCAGAAAAAACAGTGGAGAAAGAAAAGGGAATTATCGGGCAAGAAATAAATATGTATGATGATAATCCTGATTGGCGTTTATATTTTGGATTAATTCAAAATTTGTATCAAAATCATCCTGTTAGAATTGATATTGCCGGAACCGTTGATTCTATTGCTAAAATTACGAAGGATTCCTTGTATGAATGCTATAACACGTTCTACCATCCAAGTAATATGCTCTTATTTGTTGTAGGTGCAGTTGAACCTGAGGAAATATTAAATCAGGTAAGAACTAACCAAGGTAAAAAAGATTTCACAGCTCAACCAGAAATAAAAAGGGAATTTCCAGATGAACCACTTGGGGTATTTAAAAAAATTGAGAAATTAAAAATGAATGTTCAAAGCTCAAAATGTTTAGTCGGATTGAAAGCTAAAAACCCTAATCGAGTGGGGAAAGAGTTGTTGAAATTTGAGCTTTCTATGAATATTATTCTCGATATGCTCTTCAGTAAAAGTTCAAAGCACTACGAGGAATTATATAAAGAAGGTTTAATTGATGACACATTCAGCTATGATTATACAGAAGAAAAAGGATTTGGATTTGCTATGATCGGTGGAGATACGGAAAATCCAGATCTCCTTGCAGACAAAATTAAACAAGTATTATTTAGTGCCAAAAAAGATGGTGTGGACTTCACAACATTCCAGGCGACTAAAAAGAAAAAAATTGGGGCATTTTTGAGAGCCGTTAATTCACCAGAATACATTGCCAATCAATTTACACGCTATGCATTTAATGAGATGAACCTATTTGATGTAGTCCCAATGTTAGAATCATTAACTCAAGAAGATATAACTAACGTATTACAAGAAGCAGTAGATGAAGAGTTATTTTCAGTATGTCAAGTGGTACCAAAATAATTTATTGGAGAGATCTGACTCAGTCAGATCTTTTTTCTGTATAATAGGGAAGCGGCAATTTAATTCACTTTAAAAGGAAGCTAACGGTAGTTACATAACATATAGAATGATTATTAAAGGAGTAAGTTATGGATAAATACGCACTTATAACTGGAGCGAGTGGTGACATTGGCATTGCTATCTCCAAAAAATTAATTAGTGAGGGGTATCATTTATATGTCCATTATCATCAGAATGAAAAGGTATTAAAGGAGTTAAAAGGCTTGTATAATGACAACTTAATTCTTCCGATTAAAGCTGATCTGACAAGCAAAACGGGTGTACAAGAGTTACTTGGACATATAAAGATGCCTGTTGAATTGGTTGTGTTTACTAGTGGTATGAGTCATTATGGGTTGGTAACAGATCTAAATGATGTAGAGATTGATCAAATGGTAGAACTACATATAACGAGTCCATTTCGCATAATACAAAAGCTAATACCTTCGATGATTACAAACCGTAAAGGTAATATCCTGTTTATATCCTCTATTTGGGGGATTACAGGTGCTTCTTGTGAGGTTTTGTATTCAATGGTGAAAGGTGGACAAAATGCTTATGTGAAGGCTCTCGCAAAAGAGCTTGCACCAAGTCATATTAGAGTTAATGCCATTGCACCAGGAGCGATATCTACTAAAATGCTTGCTCAATTTACGGATGAGGAAATAATTGAACTTCAAGAAGAAATTCCATTAGGAAGATTAGGCACACCTGATGAAATTGCAGAGGCTGTTATTTTTTTAGCGTCAGAAAAATCCTCTTATATTACAGGTCAAGTTATTTCCGTAAATGGTGGATGGATTTAAAAAGAAATTTGTATAAAATACTCCTCCCCTTGGAACAATAATTTTGTATCAATTAAAAAGGAGGAACTCCTATGTCTGTATTAGAAAATTGGAATGAGTGGAAAAATTTCCTTGGTGATCGTTTAGATCATGCCCAAAACGAAGGAATGAACGATCAAGTTATTTCTAACTTAGCGTTTGAAATTGGTGATTATTTAGCGAAGCAAGTAGAAGCTAAAAACCCACAAGAAAAAGTACTAGCAGATTTATGGAGTGTAGCTTCTGAACAAGAACAACATGCGATTGCAAACATGATGGTGAAACTTGTTCAAAACAATGGTTCGCACTAAGAGAGGAGAGATCCTCTCTTTTTCTTTGATAAAACGAGGGTTTGTACTTTAGTCGAGAAATCATTTTATCTTATACGTTTCTTTCTCTCTTTCTTCTTTGAGGAAAATCATTTATTATAAATAATAGTGGTTGTTAAAGAGGAGGGTTTAATTTGCCATATGAGTGGTATTTGGAATATGAAATTCAAAAGAACCGTCCCGGTTTATTAGGTGATGTGTCTTCCTTGTTAGGAATGTTGGCAATTAATATTATTACAATTAATGGTGTTGACGATTCCCGTCGGGGTCTTTTACTAAAATGTGAAAGTAATGATCAGGTCCGCAGACTTGAATCAATTTTAAATACAATGGATAACATAACTGTTACAAAGCTTAGAGTTCCAAAACTTCGTGATCGATTAGCGGTTCGACATGGTCGTTATATTCAAAGAGATGCAGACGACAAAAAAACTTTCCGGTTTGTGCGTGACGAACTTGGACTATTGGTTGATTTTATGGCAGAATTATATAAACAAGAAGGTCATAAGTTAATTGGAATTCGCGGAATGCCTCGGGTTGGAAAAACAGAATCAATTGTGGCCTCTAGTGTTTGTGCTAATAAAAAATGGTTGTTTGTTTCTTCTACGTTACTTAAACAAACCATTCGTAGCCAGTTGATTGCCGATGAATATAGTGAAGATAATGTGTTTATTATCGATGGAATTGTTTCAACGAGAAGAGGATCTGAAAAACACTTACAGCTTGTAAGAGAAATTATGAGGCTTTCTGCTACTAAGGTTGTTGAGCATCCTGATATATTTGTACAGAATACAGAGTATACAATTGATGATTTTGATTACATAATAGAAATTCGCAACGAGCCTGACGAGGAAATTACATATAAAGATGTTGAAGAGGGACCAACAATGTTCGACTCTTCAAGTCTTTCAGGATTTGACTTTTAATTATGGGGTGTTACGGTTGAGTGAACTAGGAAATCGACTGAAACAAGCAAGAGAAGAAAAGAATATGAGCTTGGACGATCTCCAGGAAATAACAAAAATTCAAAAGCGTTACTTGATAGGCATTGAGGAAGGCAATTATGCTATGATGCCTGGTAAATTTTATGCAAGAGCATTTATAAAGCAATATGCTGAAGCAGTTGATTTAGATCCGGAAATGCTGTTTGAAGAATACAAGAACGATGTACCAAGCACACACAAGGAAGATGTTCCTGAGCAGTTATCAAGAGTAAGAACACATAAACAATTGCCAAAATCTGCGTCTAAATTTATAGACTTTTTACCTAAACTTCTAACGATAGCTGTAGTTGTAGTAGTGGCTATTTTATTATGGTTATGGAGACAAGATGCAGCTGAAGACAATGCTAATAATGAAAACAAAATGGCTGAAGCAAATGATGTTGAATTTGAAATAGTAGAAAATACGACAACAACAGATGAACAGGCTAACGAAGAAGAAGCTGCCCAGGAAGAGGCGCCAAAAGAGGAAGCAGCAGAACCAGAAGAACCTGAAACACCTGCTCAAAGCCTGTCTGTAGTGGAAGGAACAACAACGACTTATGAGCTATCAGGTGCTGAAGAGTTTCAGCTGGAAGTTGTTGCAAAGGATCGGACATGGGTTAGAGTTAGAAACGGAAAAGGTAAAACATTCTATGGAGAAGAAATCCCTAAAGGTGAAACAAAAGTAAATGATCTAACTGCAGAATCAGAAATAACAATTAGAGTTGGAAATGTACCAGGGACAGACTTGAAAATTAATGGTGAGCTCCTGCAATTTCAAGATACAAAAACCACGCCACAGGACATTACCATCATTTATAAGAAAGAATAGGGGACTGACTCAGGAAGAAGAGTATGAACCACTACATTATTAGTAGAGGTTCATACTCCCTAATGGGGTCGTCCCATTTTGCATGTAAATGCTTGAGTTCAATAAAATGGAGGAATATACATGAATTTACCGAATAAAATTACCATTTCAAGGATTCTTTTAATACCAGTTTTTATGGTTATTATGTTAGTCCCATTTAACTGGGGAGAACTAACGTTTGGTTCGGAATCAATCTTAACAACTCATTTTGTAGGAGCTATTCTATTTATTGTTGCATCAACAACTGATTGGATTGATGGTTATTATGCAAGGAAATTGAATCAAGTTACGAATCTAGGGAAATTTCTGGATCCATTAGCAGACAAGCTACTCGTGTCAGCTGCTCTAATTATTTTAGTGGAGCTGGGGGCTGCACCTTCGTGGATGGTTATTCTTATCATAAGTCGAGAATTTGCAGTAACCGGTCTTCGCCTTGTGTTAGCCGGAGAAGGAGAGGTTGTGGCAGCCAACATGTTAGGGAAAATTAAGACATGGACGCAAATTATTGCCATTTCAGCTTTATTACTTAACAATTTACCATTTGAATTTATGAACATTCCATTTGCAACTATTTCTTTATGGGTTGCAACTTTCTTTACTGTTTATTCTGGATGGGACTACTTTATTAAAAATAAACAAGCCTTTGTAAATTCTAAATAAGGGGGATTGTTCATGAACATAAGAACAGAGATTATCGCCGTTGGTTCGGAGTTGCTTTTAGGTCAAATAGTGAACAGTAATGCCCAATTTTTATCACAAGAGTTAGCTGAACTTGGCTTGAGTGTTTATTATCATACCGTAGTTGGAGATAACCCTTCACGTCTAGAATCAGCGATTAACAACGCAAAAGAACGTTCTAATGTTATCATTTTTACTGGAGGCCTCGGTCCGACTAAGGATGATTTAACAAAAGAAACAATTTCAAAAGTGTTGGGAAGAGAGCTTACGTTTGATGTGGAAGCTTTAGAAAGTATCGAACGTTATTTTACTCAAACAAAACGTAGCATGTCTGAAAATAATAAAAAACAAGCATTGGTTATTGATGGCTCCTACATTTTAAAAAATGACTATGGTATGGCTCCTGGAATGGCTGTTGATATTGACGGAATGATTTATATGCTTTTGCCAGGCCCGCCTAGTGAAATGAAGCCAATGTTTGAGAATTATGGAAGAGAATATTTCCAAACAAAACTAGGTTTTCAAGATAAAATTATTTCACGTGTTTTAAGATATTTTGGAATTGGTGAATCCCAGCTTGAAACAGATATACAGGATATAATTGATGGACAAACAAATCCGACAATTGCTCCTCTGGCAGCGGATGGAGAAGTAACATTAAGACTTACAGCTAAGCATAAAGATGAACATATTGCACAAAAACTCCTTGATGAGACAGAGAAAAGAATTAATGACCGTGTAGGTGAGTTTTTCTATGGTTATGAACAGACAACCCTTGTTCATGAATTAAATAAACTATTGATGGAAAAAGGGAAAACAATTTCTGCAGCTGAAAGTTTAACAGGTGGAATGTTTTCAGAGTACATAACATCTTTAGATGGTGCTTCCCAAATTTTTAAAGGTAGTATTGTTTCTTATACAAATGAAGTGAAAGAGCAAATTTTGAAGGTGCAAAAACGTACCCTTGAACAATTTGGCGCAGTTAGCGAGGAATGTGCAAGGGAAATGGCTGAGCAAATCCGAAAGCTCTCTAAAAGTGATATAGGCATTAGCTTTACAGGTGCTGCAGGACCACAACCACATGAGGGACAACCTGTAGGGACAGTTTTTATTGCTATTTCTATGGGCGATCAGAATTCCAATGTTTTTAAACTGAATCTAGCTGGATCTAGAAAGGGAATTCGTGTTCGCTCGGTAAAGTATGGATGTCATTATTTAGTCAAACTATTAAACGAAATTGAATGATATAATGAAGTCTGTTAAGCCCAAATCTATTATTAGACTTTTGCTTAGCAGTCTTTTTTTCTATGAAGAAAATTAGTCTGTTTTTGCTGTAAAAATCAACAAACGATTCGAAAATAAGTAAAAATTAAAAATAGAACTCCCTTACTATCTGAAATTTACTTTTTCTTTATATAAAAAAGTAGATATATAGTGACTTTAAAAACATTAAAATAAAATAATCGAATAAATGTTCGCTTTTCACTTGGCAAACAAGATAAAAAGGGGTATATTTATTATAGATGAACTTTAAGGAGGAAATTTTGTGAGTGATCGTCAAGCTGCCTTAGATATGGCGTTAAAACAAATAGAGAAGCAATTCGGTAAAGGATCTATTATGAAATTAGGAGAGCAAACTGATCGAAAGGTATCAACTGTTTCAAGTGGTTCATTAGCACTTGATACTGCGTTAGGTATAGGTGGGTATCCTCGTGGTAGAATCATAGAAATCTATGGTCCTGAAAGCTCTGGTAAAACAACTGTAGCACTACATGCCATCGCTGAGGTTCAACAGCAAGGTGGTCAAGCAGCATTTATTGATGCTGAACACGCACTTGACCCTGTATATGCACAAAAACTTGGTGTAAACATCGATGAATTACTACTTTCACAACCTGATACAGGTGAACAAGCACTAGAAATTGCTGAAGCTCTTGTACGAAGTGGTGCAGTTGATATTTTAATTATTGACTCAGTTGCAGCGTTAGTACCTAAAGCTGAAATTGAAGGTGAGATGGGTGATTCACATGTTGGTCTTCAAGCAAGACTGATGTCTCAAGCATTACGTAAATTATCAGGTGCTATAAATAAATCTAAAACAATTGCTATTTTCATTAACCAAATTCGTGAAAAAGTAGGCGTGATGTTCGGAAACCCTGAGACAACTCCTGGTGGTCGTGCTTTAAAATTCTATTCTTCTGTTCGTTTAGAAGTTCGCCGTGCTGAAACACTTAAACAAGGTAATGATATGGTCGGAAATAAAACAAAAATTAAAGTAGTTAAAAATAAGGTGGCACCTCCTTTCAAAGTAGCAGAAGTTGATATTATGTACGGTGAGGGAATTTCAAAAGAAGGCGAAATCATCGATATGGGTTCGGATTTGGATATTGTTCAAAAGAGCGGTTCTTGGTATTCATATAATGAAGAACGTTTAGGTCAAGGTCGAGAAAATGCCAAACAATTCCTAAAGGAAAACCCTGAAATACGTTTAGAAATACAGGGTCAAATTCGAAAACATTATGGTCTAGACGAAGAAGTTACTGTACCAGATGAAAGTCAAGAAGAGCTTAACTTATTAGGGGAATAATCATTTAATTTTAAGGGGCGTTTTGCCCCTTTTTTATTTTTATTAGAAAAAATAATGTGATATTTGTTTAAATACATATGAATTAAAGAATTTTATTAGTAAGAAAAACGATAAATAACGATAAATAATATTGCATAAAATATTGTGACATAATTCTACAAAAATCATCCTTTTTCGCTAGTTATCACAAAGGTCATGGAAATAAGATTGAACAAAATGCTTAGAAACATTATAATGACAGGCTTGACAAGAAAAATTCACAGATTTACAATTGAGATGTATATTTTACAATTTTGTAGAATGATGATTGAAGCATTTTGAAAGCCGAAAATGTTGGTACTTGAAAAAGTCTTATGTCAAATAGTTTAAAGACGCAAGGTTCAACATGAAAACAAAGCTTTGTGCTGTATGTTGACAACTTATAATTGAACAATGTACATGCCGACACTTTAATCTAGAAAAAACAAGTTCATAGCAAGAGGAGGTGTAATAATGGACGTAGTATCAATAATCATCTCCATTTTGCTTGGCCTAATCGTCGGTGCAGTTGTTGGCTATTTTGTTCGTAAATCTATTGCCGAAGCAAAAATTGCTGGTGCTAATAACGCAGCGGAGCAAATTCTTGAAGAAGCAAAGCGTGATGCTGAGGCTACTAAAAAGGAAGCGCTTCTTGAAGCAAAAGATGAAATTCATAAGCTCCGCACAGATGCAGAACAGGAAGTTCGTGAGAGAAGAAACGAGCTTCAAAAACAAGAAAATCGCTTATTACAAAAAGAAGAGAATCTGGATCGTAAGGATGAGTCTTTAGATAAACGTGAAGCGATGCTAGAGAGAAAAGAAGGTTCTCTTAATGAAAGACAACAGCATATTGAAGAGATGGAAAGCAAAGTGGACGAGGTTGTGCGTAAACAGCAAACAGAGCTTGAGCGCATATCTAGCCTTACAAGAGATGAAGCAAGAGGAATTATTCTTGAAAAGGTAGAAAATGAACTCACACATGATATCGCTGTAATGATCAAAGAAAGCGAAAATCGTGCTAAAGAAGAAGCTGACAAGAAAGCGAAAGAAATCCTGTCACTTGCTATTCAACGATGTGCAGCAGATCATGTAGCTGAAACTACTGTTTCTGTTGTTAATCTTCCAAATGATGAAATGAAAGGTCGTATTATTGGACGTGAGGGGCGTAATATTCGTACGTTAGAAACATTAACGGGGATAGACCTTATCATTGATGATACACCTGAGGCAGTGATCCTGTCAGGCTTTGATCCAATTCGACGTGAAACAGCAAGAATTGCATTAGACAAGCTTGTTCAAGATGGTCGTATTCACCCAGCGCGTATTGAAGAGATGGTTGAGAAATCTCGTCGTGAAGTGGATGAATATATTCGTGAAATTGGAGAACAAACAACGTTCGAAGTTGGAGTTCATGGGCTTCATCCTGACTTGATTAAGATTCTTGGTCGATTGAAATTTAGAACTAGTTACGGTCAAAATGTTTTGAAGCACTCTATGGAAGTTGCGTTCTTATCAGGATTAATGGCTGCTGAGCTTGGAGAAGATGAATTATTGGCAAAACGAGCAGGCTTACTTCATGATATTGGAAAAGCTATTGACCATGAAGTTGAAGGTAGTCATGTGGAAATTGGTGTAGAACTTGCGACAAAGTATAAAGAGCATCCTGTTGTAATTAACAGCATTGCATCACACCATGGTGATACAGAACCTACATCGATTATTGCGGTTATTGTGGCAGCTGCTGATGCATTATCTGCAGCAAGACCAGGAGCACGTAGTGAAACACTAGAAAATTATATTCGTCGACTAGAAAAGCTTGAAGAAATATCTGAATCTTACGAAGGTGTTGAGAAATCATTTGCCATCCAGGCTGGCCGTGAGGTACGTATTATGGTTAAACCTGATAGTATTGATGACTTACAAGCACATCGCTTAGCAAGAGATATTCGAAAACGAATTGAAGAAGAGCTCGATTATCCGGGTCATATTAAAGTTACTGTGATTCGTGAAACAAGAGCTGTTGAATACGCAAAATAAAGTGGTGCAGAAATGCGCCACTTTATTTTTGCTCAATTTTGTGTAACACTAAATCTAAGAACAACGGTTACTATGTGTTGAGTTCAACAAAAATAGTTCAAACATGTTAAATGATAGAAAGGAAATACATATGAAAATTTTATTTATAGGTGATGTGTTTGGTTCACCTGGTAGAGAAATGATTAAAGAGTACCTACCTAAACTGAAAACAAAATATCAGCCACATGCTATTATTATTAATGGAGAAAATGCCGCACATGGGAGAGGGATTACAGAAAAGATGTATCAGCAGTTTATTCAAGCTGGTGCCCATGTCATTACAATGGGAAATCACACTTGGGATAATCGAGAAATTTTTGAATTTATCGATAAAGCACCTAATATGATTCGCCCTGCGAACTTTCCAGAAAATAATCCAGGAAAAGGCATGATATTTGTAACTATTGCAGGAAGAGAGATAGCTGTAATCAATTTGCAAGGGCGTGCATTTTTGCCACCTTCGGACTGTCCATTTAAAAAGGCTGATGAGCTGATTGAGCAAGCCAAAAAGCGTACATCTCTTATTTTTGTCGATTTTCATGCAGAAGCAACTAGTGAGAAACAGGCAATGGGCTGGTATTTAGACGGTCGTGCATCGGTTGTTGTTGGGACGCATACGCATGTTCAAACAGCTGATGATAGAATTTTAGACAAAGGAACAGCATATATTACAGATGTTGGTATGACGGGGCCTTATGATGGCATATTAGGGGTAGATAGAGAAATGATTTTAAAACGATTTCTTACAGGTCTACCTGTTCGTCATGATGTGGCTAATGGTAGAACCCAATTAAGTGGCATTATAGTTGATATTAACGATAAAACGGGCAAGGCTTCAAAAATTGAAAGAATCCTTATTAATGATGATCATATGTTTTTTGAATAGTTAAGAATATAAATGATTGAAAAAAAGAGCGGGAGACAGTGGGTAACTTGAAGACCTATTGTCTTTAAAGAATCCAGCATTGATTGGACGAGTCTTCAAAATAACATAATGTACCATAACATTTAGAATTTTTCGAAATAATGTGCGAACAAGCAGGAATATTTTCCAACTCTAGTGAATATAGTATCAATGGATATATAACTAACACTGTTTAAAAGGGAATTTAGGGGAGTTCCTTTTAAACAAGATATGCCAATGATTGTTCTAATGAACACTCAAGGATTCATTGAAAATGAAGGGGGAACTAGAAATGGAAATATTAAAGGTTTCAGCAAAGTCAAATCCTAATTCAGTCGCTGGTGCATTAGCTGGAGTATTAAGAGAAAGAGGTGCAGCTGAAATTCAAGCAATTGGTGCTGGTGCTCTTAATCAAGCAGTGAAAGCTGTAGCAATCGCTAGAGGCTTTGTTGCACCAAGTGGTGTTGATTTAATATGTATACCTGCTTTTACGGATATTCAAATAGACGGAGAAGAACGTACAGCTATTAAACTCATTGTGGAGCCAAGATAAGCTACATTAATGATGGAAGAGTTGCAGAAAGGATAGGGGTTTGACTCAATAGGAGTCAAGCCCTGTTTTTTTGTTTATATTTTAAGCTTTATTCTATTAATATAATGAAATAGTCCAACGTATGAAAGGAGAAGATAGTTCATGGCACTATTTGACGCGCATTGCGACATGTTATTTAAATTATGGGAGGACCCAACTATAAATGTTTATGAAGATGAGAGATTACATGTTTCTATCTCAAAGTTAAAGCAAATGGAAAAACCGATACAATGTTTTGCTATTTTTGTACCTGAGAGCGTTCCATTTGTTCATAAATTAGATGCTGCTCAGCAACAGATAAACATCTTTTATCAAAAGGTTTTAAACGAGTTTAACGATGTTAAATTGATTAAAACAAAATCGGATATTGATGATTTAAAACAGGGTGAAATCGGGGCTGTTTTAACTTTAGAAGGCTGTGATGCAGTCGGTGACCGTCTTGAAAATCTTGAATTGTTGTATGAACTTGGAATTCGTTCAGTTGGCTTAACGTGGAATTATGCAAATCTTGTGGCAGATGGAGCACAAGAAACAAGGAATGCTGGAATAACGAATTTTGGTAAGGATGTTATTACATTTTTAAATAAGAAAAGGTTGTGGACAGATTTATCTCATACAAGTGAAAGAAGCTTTTGGGAAGGATTAGACTTAGCTGAGTATCCTATCGCTTCACACTCTAATACTCATCATCTTTGTACACATGTAAGAAATTTAAAGGACGAGCAAATTGTTGCACTTTTTAGGAAAAACGGAATGATGGGTATAACATTTGTTCCCTTTTTTACGACAAATTATGAACAACCAACGATCAAGGATTTATTAAAGCATATAGATCATTTATGCTCGTTAGGGGGAGAAAATCATATTGGTTTTGGATCTGACTTTGATGGAATAGATCAAACAATAGTAGGACTTGAAAATTACTTGTGTTATGAACCTTTTATCAATGAACTTCAACGTAATTATCCAGAATCTCTAGTTGAAAAATTTATCTATCAAAATTTTATAAACCATATTTCATATTAATATAAATCAGCTTCTTTAATTCGGTAAAGTTTTAAGTAAAGTCTTGTATTTTTTTCTTGTAAGGTCTAAAATTGAATACGTTTAGTATTAATTCCAATAATTTCACTAGAGTTTAGAAATTTCTATAAAACTGAACATCATTGAAATATGAAAAAGATAGAAAAATAAACCATATTCTTTAAATGAGGGGTGTAGAAACATGATTAGTCAACTTTCATGGAAAGTTGGGGGACAGCAAGGAGAAGGAATTGAAAGTACAGGTGAAGTATTCTCTATTGCATTAAACCGACTAGGGTATTATTTATATGGCTATCGTCATTTTTCTTCTCGAATTAAAGGTGGCCACACCAATAATAAAATTCGTGTAAGTACAACAAAAGTTCAATCAATTTCGGATGATCTTGATATTTTAGTAGCTTTTGACCAAGAAACAATTGATGTAAACTTCCACGAACTTCGTGCGGGTGGAATTGTGCTTGCAGATGCTAAATTTAATCCTACCATTCCAGAAAATGAGGATATAACTTTATTTTCAGTTCCATTTACTGAAATAGCAACAGAGCTTGGTACTTCTTTAATGAAAAATATGGTCGCTATTGGAGCAACAAGTGCATTACTCGATATTGATCCAAGTCAATATCATGAGGTTGTGAATGAAATATATGGCCGAAAAGGCGAACAAATTGTAGAAAAAAATATGCTGGCTATTGAAAATGGAGCAAAATATTTGAAAGAACAACTTGAGTTCCAACGTCAGGATCTTTATTTAGAGAAAGCTGACGGTAAAAAACGTATGTTTATGATTGGAAATGATGCAATTGCATTAGGCGCGATTGCAGGTGGCTCACGCTTTATGGCTGCATATCCAATTACACCTGCTTCAGAAATTATGGAATATTTAATTAAAAAGTTACCTAAGTTCGGTGGTGCTGTTATTCAAACAGAAGATGAAATTGCTGCTTGTACAATGGCAATTGGAGCAAACTATGCTGGAGCTCGTACATTTACAGCTTCCGCGGGACCTGGTTTATCTTTAATGATGGAAGCAATCGGTCTATCAGGTATGACGGAGCAACCACTTGTTATTATTGATACACAACGTGGTGGTCCAAGTACAGGATTACCAACCAAACAAGAACAATCAGACTTAATGGCAATGATTTATGGTACTCACGGAGAGATCCCTAAGGTTGTAATGGCTCCAAGTACAGTGGAAGAAGCATTCTACGATACAATTGAAGCCTTTAATATTGCTGAAGAATTTCAAGTGCCTGTTATTTTATTATCAGACTTACAGCTTTCTCTTGGCAAGCAAACAGTAGAACCATTAGATTACAGCAAAATAGAAATTCGTCGTGGAAAGCTTGTTGCAGATGATCTTCCAGAAGTTGAAAACAAAGCATACTTTAAACGTTTCGAAGTAACTGAGGATGGTGTTTCTCCACGTGTCATTCCAGGCATGAAAAACGGAATTCACCACGTAACAGGGGTTGAACATGATGAAACAGGTAAGCCATCTGAATCTGCTTTGAATCGTGTAGCTCAAATGGATAAACGTTTAAGAAAACTTAACAACATGGAATTTAAAAACCCTGTTTATAAAAATGTTCAGCATGAAAATCCGGATGTTCTACTCGTAGGTTATTTATCAACTCGTGGGACTATTGAAGAAGCTATGGAGCGTCTAGAAGCTGATGGGATAAAAGTGAATCATGCACAAATCCGTCTTATTCATCCATTCCCGAGTGATGAAATCCTACCTTTAGTTGAAACGGCAAAAAAAGTAATTGTTGTAGAAAATAATGCAACAGGTCAACTTGCGAGTCTTCTTAAAATGAACGTAGGAAATGCGAATAAGATCTCTTCTTTACTTAAATATGATGGCAATCCATTCCTACCTCATGAAATTCATACTAGAAGCAAGGAGTTGATGTAACATGGCAGCAACATTTAAAGATTTTCGTAACAATGTAAAACCAAACTGGTGCCCGGGCTGTGGTGATTTCTCAGTACAAGCAGCAATTCAACGTGCAGCGGCTAATGTTGGACTTACACCAGATGAGCTTGCAGTTGTTTCTGGTATTGGCTGTTCAGGTCGTATTTCAGGTTACATTAATTCATATGGATTCCACGGGATTCATGGTCGTTCTTTACCAATTGCACAAGGTGTTAAAATGGCAAATAAAGATCTGACTGTTATTGCCTCTGGTGGAGATGGTGATGGATTTGCGATCGGAATGGGTCATACTATTCACGCTATTCGTCGTAATATTGACATTACTTATATTGTCATGGACAACCAAATTTACGGATTAACAAAAGGGCAAACTTCACCTCGAAGTGATGCTGGATTTGTGACGAAGAGTACTCCGCAAGGCTCAATTGAATCAGCATTATCGGTTATGGAAATGGCCTTAACTGCTGGTGCTACATTTGTAGCACAAAGCTTCTCTACAGACCTTAAAGATTTAACAGCTTTAATTGAAGCAGGAATTAACCATAAGGGATTTTCATTAATTAACGTATTTAGCCCATGTGTAACGTACAATAAAGTAAATACGTACGATTGGTTTAAAGAAAATTTAACTAAACTTTCAAATGTAGAAGGATATGACCCACACAATAAAGAAGTGGCGATGCAAACTCTTATGAAGCATAATGGATTGGTTACAGGTTTAATCTATCAAAATACAGAGCAAAAATCTTACCAAGAAATGATTAATGGGTATAGTGAAACACCTCTTTCTCAAGCTGATTTAACAATAGAAGAGGAAGAATTTAATAAAATGATAGCGGAATTTATGTAATAATTTTAGAGGGGACTGAATTTAAAATTCAGTCCCCTCTTTTTTTAAATTAAAATTCATTGAGGAAGGATTAGGTAAAATGAATCATATTTAACATTTTATTTTATAAGCAATCAAACGTCCACTGTATATGGACAATGATGTTTACAAATAAATATTACATGTTAAGATATTGTTATATAAGCTTTTTTGGAGTAAGGGGTGTTCACTGTGAACGGAAAGATGAAAGCGCTTGTAAAACACCATAGAGGATTTGGGGCACTATTAGAAATGGTTGACATTCCACAAATCTCGGAAAATGAAGTATTGATTAAGGTAAAAGCTACGTCAATTTGCGGAACAGATGTTCATATTTATAAATGGGATGAGTGGTCAGCTAGCAGAGTAAACCCACCTTATATTTTTGGTCATGAGTTTTCAGGAGAAATTTTTGAAATAGGAGCAAAGGTGACAAATGTTACAGTAGGTGATTCTGTTTCCGCGGAAACACATTTAGTTTGTGGAAAATGTCCGCAGTGCTTAACGGGTAAAGCACATATATGCAAATTTACTAAAATTATTGGTGTTGATACAGGAGGGTGTTTTGCAGAGTATGTTGCCTTGCCTTCAACAAATTTATGGAAAAATCCTAAAGATATGCCATATGATATTGCCTCTATTCAAGAACCAATGGGAAATGCTGTGCACACTGTATTAGCAGGTGATGTGATTGGTAAAACAGTTACTGTTATAGGATGTGGCCCAATTGGAATTATGGCTGTAGGAATAGCAAAAGCTGCAGGTGCATCTCAGGTCATTGCGGTAGATATTAATGAATATCGATTACAACTAGCTAAACAACTCGGTGCAACTATAATTGTGAATTCTAAATACCAAGATCCGTTGAAAGTTGTTTATGAGTTAACTGACGGTCATGGAGTAGAGGTTGTATGTGAAATGTCAGGTCATCCAGTTGCAATTAACCAAGGGTTTAAAATGGTAACAAATGGAGGGCGTGTGTCAATTCTAAGTTTACCTACTAAACCTGTTGAATTTGATGTAACAAACGATATTGTTTTTAAGGGGATTACGATTCAAGGGATAACTGGTAGAAAAATGTTTGAAACATGGAAGCAAGTATCGGCCTTAATTCATTCAGGACAGGTAAATCTAAAGCCTCTTATTACACATAGATTTTCATTAGAGCAGTTTGAAAAAGGTTTTGATTTAATGATGGATGGGAATTGTGGAAAAGTTGTTTTACACCCATAAATGAAAGCACTTACATTAGTGATCATAGGATTATATATATCTATTTTATAGGAGGAGATTTAAATGAACGGTTTTGAGTTTTTACAATCAGAGTTAGAAGAAATGAAGAAGCAAGGAACATTTCGTCAATTAATACCTTTAGAATCTGACCAGTCAGCAAGAGTTGTTATTAATGGTAAAAAAGTTATCCAATTATCTTCAAATAATTATTTAGGTTTAACTTCGCATCCTCGCTTATGCTCTGCGGCACTTAAAGCTGTCGAAAACTATGGAGCAGGAACAGGGTCAGTACGAACGATTGCTGGTACTTTTACTATGCATAAAGATTTAGAAGAAAAACTTGCTCAGTTTAAACATACGGAATCTTCATTAGTATTTCAATCCGGATTTACAACAAATCAAGGGGTACTTTCCTCTATATTAACAAGTGAGGATGTTGTAATATCAGATGAATTAAATCATGCTTCCATAATTGATGGTATTCGGTTAACAAAGGCAGATAGAAAGGTTTATAAACACGTAAACATGTTAGACCTTGAAAGAGCACTAAAAGAATCAGAGAATTATAGAGTCCGTGTTATTGTGACGGATGGTGTATTCTCTATGGATGGTAATATTGCCCCTTTACCTGGCATTGTAGAATTAGCAGAAAAATACCATGCTTTGGTAATGGTTGATGATGCACACGCTTCAGGTGTATTAGGAGAAAATGGGCGCGGAACGGTTAACCATTTTGGCTTAGATGGTCGTGTTCATATACAAGTAGGAACACTAAGTAAAGCAATCGGGGTTTTGGGAGGTTATGTAGCCGGACAAAAAACACTTATTGATTATTTAATTCATAAAGGCAGACCATTTTTATTTAGTACATCTCATCCACCTGCAGTTACTGCCACATGTATAGAAGCGATAAAGGTTTTATTAGATGAACCACATTTAATTAATAGACTGTGGGATAATACTAAGTTTTTTAAAGATGGTTTAGCAAAACTTGGATTTAATACCGGGAAAAGTGAAACTCCTATAACCCCGATTATTGTTGGAGATGAAGCATTATCACACAAATTTTCAGATAAATTGTTAGAATATGGTGTATTTGCTCAAGGCATTGCTTTTCCTACTGTCGCTAAAGGTCACGCTCGCGTTCGCACAATTGTTACAGCAGAGCATTCGATAGAAGACCTTGAAGAGGCACTTAGTGTGTTTGAGAAAGCAGGAAAAGAATTAAAGATTATCTAAATTTCACTTAGAATTTTATAAAGATTAGTAAATAATCATGAGGTAAGTGATTCTAAAGCCTTATAATAAATCGACACACCTCAACAAATATCGGGTAGTAACAGGTACCATAAAAGTTAGACCACTTTAAAACCCGTGCAACAGGACATTCCCCTACATCATATAAATGAGAATAGCATGGTGAAAGGGAGTGAGCTTGTGGCAGTTGTAAAGGCAACTGAAGCAGATGTTAAGCTTTTGGCGCGGTTAATGAGGGCAGAGGCTGAAGGTGATGGTCAACTTGGAATGCTTATGGTTGGTAATGTCGGTGTTAATCGCACAAGATCCAATTGTTTAGACTTTAAAGATATAAGAACAATAAGAAAAATGGTATATCAACGACCAGGGGGCTTTGAAGCTACAATTAAAGGATATTTTTATCAATCTGCAAGAGAACTGGATATTCGTTTAGCTCGTAGAGTTATTAATGGTGAAAGGTTCCATCCAGCAACAAATTCATTGTGGTTTTTTAAGCCTTCTGGAACGTGTCCTGCACAATGGTATAATCAGTGGAACGCTGGAAGATTTAAAAATCATTGTTTCTATTCACCGACTCAGTCTGATTGTCCAAATGTGTTTAATACATTTTAATAAAAATAAATAATTCTTAATAACATCACAAAAATGTGGTGTTTTTTTATATATCATAAAAATAAGATTTTAAAGAAAAAAATATATGATAAACTAAGGCTTTCATAGTTAATACTTTTAGAAAATCCAAGTTTTTCTAATTAAATATAAATTTATGAAGATAAAAACTTTATTTTCTGCCATTTTTCAGAAATAAAGAAATAAAGTAAACTAGATTAGAATGAAATTTAAAATTAATAGATTGAATATGCAAGGTGAGAAAAATGAAAATAATTATAGCTGAAAAACCTGACCAAGCTTCCACCCTATGTGCACAATTTCAAAGAGTAAAGCGGGATGGTTATTTTGAGGTGAAACCTAATGAACTGTTTCCAAAAGGTGCTTTTTTCACATGGGCTATAGGTCACCTAACGCAATTAAGTAATCCAGAAGCTTATAAACCAGAATGGAAAAAATGGTCTATTTCAATGCTGCCTATAATTCCAGATAGGTTTCAATACGAAGTAACGAAATCAAAATCAAAACAGTTTTATATTATTAAACAGCTATTAAACAATCCAAACGTAACCGAAATTATTCATGCGGGTGATGCTGGACGTGAAGTGGAGTTAATTATCAGGAATATTATCCATTTATCAGGAGTAAAAAAGCCAATAAAAAGATTATGGATATCCTCATTAACACCAGCTGCTATACAAACGGGATTTCAACAGTTATTAGACGATGAAAAAACAAAAAATCTCTTTTATGAGGCTTATTCTCGTGCATGTGCAGATTGGCTCGTTGGAATGAATGCCTCTAGAGTCTATTCTTTATTGCTGAAAGAACGTGGAATGAATGATATTTTTTCAGCAGGGAGAGTTCAAACTCCAACACTTGCACTGATTGTTAAAAGAGAAAAGGAAATTGATTCATTTAAACCTGAACCATTTTGGGAGGTTGTTGCAACATTTAACATCAATGGCAAGAAATATAAAGGGAAATGGCATAAAGATCAGCAAACACGTGTAATGGATAAGGAACTAGCAAATAAAATAGCGGGGTTTTGTATGGGAAAGCCTGCTGAAATTAAAGATTTGATAACTGAAAGAAAAGAATATCAACCGCCCATGCTTTTTAATTTGTCCTCTCTACAGGCAACTGCCAACAAGGCATTTAAGTTTTCACCTAAGAAAACATTAGATATTGTTCAATCACTCTATCAAAAGGGAATAGTATCTTATCCACGTTCATTATATACAAAAAAGGATATGGACATAATTGATAGAATAGGAGAAAAGTTGAATTATAACGGTTTATAGCATGTCCATATGTTGTGGACATAATGAAAGTGGACATAATGGGGTAATTAGTATTTCCGCGAAAACCATAACCGGAGACCCGTAACCATAACCGGAGACCAATTACAGGTATTTAGATTATTTGGGACAATCTATATTTATATTTTATACAATAGCTATTCATTCATAATAAAATTTAAACTTTTTAGTAAGAAGAATAGCACGTGTGACTGCTAGAATAAAGT
>NZ_NUMC01000032.1:0-11211 GCF_002577655.1 Bacillus sp. AFS040349
TGTCGAGGAAGTATTTATAGAGTGAAAAGTCACTGGAAAGTACCAGTGACTTTTCTTATTGTATTCTTTTTTACACGTCCTATAGATAATCTCGACTTATTTATTATTTAATAAAATGAACAAAGATAAAATATTCTTCAAATCTAACCGATAAATAAAGTAATAAGTTATTACTTTGATAGAGGGAAGACTATGAATGATCTAAGTACCAAAACATTAAAGTTATTATTATTTACCGTAGTAACACTGTTTTTAGGGTTGTTAACAGTAATTTTCTTTCTTTATGAAAAAGAGGAACCCCGAATAAAAAAAATAAGTGAAAGTGGGGAGTTAAGTACAAAGGTGAATGTTAACTCTTCAAATAGCTCAGAATTTATGAGTAATAGTTCCTCAGATGTGTCAACTGAACTTGTACCAAATGATGATTCACTTAAAAAGGATGCAGAGCTGATTCAAGAAAGAATTGATTCATTTAACGAAGAAGAAATAAAAAGACCAGAAATCAACCAGAAAAACTTTCACAGTACATTCGGGAGAAGGGTAGTTTTTATCTATTTTTCTCATACTAGAGAATCTTTTTTGCCTTACTTTAAAAAAGGAACTGCCCCAGAGAGTGCATACCATTCCAAAGTAAATATATCACTGGTTGGAAACAGATTAGGAGACTCCTTGAGAAGCAATGGAATTTGGAATGAGGTTAGTCAAATCGATATAGTAGATATGTTAAATACCCGAAACTTAACATTTGGTCGTTCTTATCAGATGTCCAGAGAAGTTATTGTGAATGAAATGAGTAAAAATAGAGATCTAGAAATGGCTTTTGATATTCATCGTGATTCATTACCAAGAGAATATTCAACAATTGAAATTGGTGGAGAATCAATTGCCAAAATTTCGTTTGTAATTGGAAGTGGACATGAAAATTATAAGCGAAATTTAGATTTTACGAATGGTATTCATGAAGTTATTGAGAGGAAATATCCTGGTCTTTCTAGAGGAGTCATCATTAAAGGTAAGTCTCAAGGTAATGGTGTCTATAATCAAGATTTACTACCTAATAGCGTTATTGTTGAAATAGGTGGTGTAGAAAATAATCTTGAAGAACTATATCGGAGTGCTGATATTTTAGGAAATGCCATAAGTGAATACTATTGGTATAAAGTTCATGAATAAAATGTACACTGTAATATTTGTAATAATTTTTTAGCCATTCAACCCCTTACTTCTTCATATGATGGAGGAGAAAGGGGTTGTCCTATTATGAAAAGATCAGCAAATCAACCAAAATATCTCACTTCTTATATAGTAGCGTTGATCATTATGTATCTACTAATCGGGACTATTATCTTAATGAATTTA
Source organism: Bacillus sp. AFS040349 (assembly GCF_002577655.1). Classification (NCBI taxonomy): domain Bacteria; kingdom Bacillati; phylum Bacillota; class Bacilli; order Caryophanales; family Bacillaceae; genus Bacillus; species Bacillus sp. AFS040349. The sequence goes on from NZ_NUMC01000032.1 coordinate 1,360, forward strand.
AAAATTGACTCAGTTGTTTTGCAAAAATCCATTAATAATTTATACAGTAAAGACCTTTTTGCACATCTCCTTCGAGCTGAAAATCATTATTTTTATCCTAAAGAGACAGATGAATTGTTCACACTTTCAAATGCTTCTAAAATGGCAATTCAACTTGCAACCAGTGTTAAGCCCACAGATGCAAGAACATTCTTAGGGAATGAATTACCAGGATTAAGACTATATGATACGGAAATCATTATTGCGGGAGAGGGAACAGATTTAACCACGTTGCCATACGAGTCTTCTCCTCCGACAGAGGTTTTGCTAGAAGAAAGGAAAGTAGCTGAGGAGAAATTAAAGCAGACTGAAAGTAACTCATCTGAGGATAATACCCAAGTTTCACCTCCACAGAAGAAAACAGTCTATATTTATCAAACACATAGTTGGGAATCATTTTTACCCTTACTGGAAAATGCACAAGTTCCAAATGACGCGATCAGTAATGATGAGAGGGCTAATGTGATAGGGTTAGGAAAACGAATGAGTCAAAACTTAATAAATAAAGGTATTGGTGTTGTTCATGACACGACCAATATGACCAAAACTTTGAATGAAAAAGGAATGAGATCCACTAAAGCATATTCTGTATCTGGTAATCTTGTCGAAGCTGCCGTGTCAGAAAAAGAAAATGAGTTGACCTATTTTATTGATATCCATCGTGATTCTGCCAGGAAAAATCTAACCACGAAAAGCATTAGTGGTAAAGATTATGCAAGATTATACTTTGTGGTTGGAAAGGAACACGATCGATATTTAGAAAATCTTAATACGGCCAAAGAGCTACATAAGAGACTAGAGGCAAAGTATCCAGGTATAAGTAGAGGTGTATTCCTCAAAACAAAAAGTGAAGGGAACGGAGTTTATAACCAAGATGTTTCAAATAAAGCAATGCTTGTTGAAATAGGTGGTGTCGATAATGATCTAAATGAATTATATCGATCGGTCGATGCATTTACAGAGGTTTTTTCAGAGTATTATTGGGAATTAAATGAAGCAAAAGAGGTAAATGGTAATGGGTAAATTATTTCCTATATCACTGAAATGGTTGTTGTTCACTTTTGGTTCAAGTGTAGTATCTATATATTTAACTGGAATTTCTATCATTACGCTTTCAGTTTTTTTAACCGGTTTTATCTTTTCAATTGGATATTTTTATAAAGATCAATTATCCAATTAAATCCAAATATCTCATTTGATAAAAAACTCCTTCATAAAATCTGCAAATTTTTGTACTAAACTAATGCCAGGGAAAGGGGGAGAATTGTGTATATTTTCATCAGCAAAATAAGCTCATTGCTAAGCCAACCATTTTCTAATATGGCAAATGCACTTGAAGGATTTCCGATTGCATTTGCATTTGTATTGGGACTTGTAGGGGCAATGGCTCCATGTCAATTTGTGGCAAATGTAAGTGCAGTCACTCTGTACGGTAATCGTTCTCTGCAAAGTAGAATCGTATGGAAAGATATTTTAGGTTTTATCTTAGGAAAGATTGTTGCATTTTCTCTTTTAGGGATATTAATCTGGTTTTTAGGGCGGGAAATTGAAGGTGTCCTCACCATTTATTTTCCATGGATAAGGAAACTAATGGGTCCTCTTTTAATCATAGTAGGATTGGTTATGATTGGTGTTATTAAAATAAAAGGCACTTTTAGATTCATAAAACAGGCTGAAGATAAGCAAATAGATAGACCATTTGCTTCCTTCCTATTAGGGTTTAGTTTCTCACTTGCATTCTGTCCTACAATGTTTGTATTGTATTTTGTCACCTTAATGCCAGTTGTTTTGTCTAGTTCCTATGGTTTTATTTTGCCGACTTTGTTTGCACTCGGCACGGTTTTACCATTAATTATTACGATTTTTCTCATATGGTATTTAGGAGCAAGTGGGGCTTTATTAAAGAAAGGTAGAAAGCTTGGAACCCTTACCCAAAAATTTGCAGGGGTCTTCATAATTCTAGTTGGGATACTTGATAGCTTTACATATTGGACCTAATAAATACCTTATTTGACAATAGAAATTTCTTCGTTTAAGGTTCATGCTTTAGAGGAAAATAAAAGAAAGTTTTAGAAAAGGAGAGATTAACGATGGAAAAAGTAACATTAAAAGTGAAAGGTATGTCATGTGGACATTGTGTAAGTTCGATTGAAGGAAGCGTTGGGAAGTTAAATGGTGTTCAATCAGTAAAAGTGAATCTAAGTTCTGGAGAAGTTGATATAGAATTTGATTCTTCAGAGGTTCATTTAAAAGATATTAAGGAAACAATTGATGAACAAGGTTATGATGTTGAATAGGATGTAAATAATTCATACTATACTACTTATTATTTACATTACAATTTGATAGAATTAGTTTAAAGGATCATTTGGTGACTATTTACAGTTGTTATCCTCCTGTAATAATTTTCGAATTGATTTTGAAAATAAAAATTAAGGATGATAACAATAAAATTTGGTCAAAAAGTAATTTATAAGGGTAAAATACACTTTATTTTCTTTAATCATGGTAATGGGCTGTTAGAGATACAAAGTGGAGATACGAAAGAAATAATCTTGGTTAAAGAAGAGGATTTAATTTTACGAGTTAAATGAAAAGAAAACTGCCTATTTAATCGTTAACAGGTTCAGCTTTGAAGAACAAAAGTGATTATTCACACTCGTTTTGGTATATGTATGGATTGTCCATTATTAAAATTAATTAAAAGCATCGATTTTTCGATGCTTTTTCTGCGTTGTTGAAGTTATCGAATATGATTTGCATAGGGGTCATAGAAACCTGCAAGTAATACAACACTGCCTAAAATAATAATTGTTCCTACTATTATCAGACCATTGCCAATAAGTTTATCCCTCTTTTTGCGTGAGATTATTCCTAGTGTTATAAAAATCAATGCGAAGGGTATTAGTAGTAGTCCCATTCCAATGTTCAATGTTCATCTCTCTCCTTTAAAAACAACAATAACACATACGCTAACTAACAACAGGTATATTTTAACAGAAATTATAACCAGCCTTTAATTTTCTAAAATAGTCGCATTAATCCAGCAAGAAAGTAGTAAATATTTAAAATTAATTTATATAAATATCAATTTAAACTAATACTTCATTCGCATTCCTCATAATGACGAACTGTCTAACATATTTTTAAAATAAGATAAAAATAATGGGGGAAATCTTATGAATTGGGAAAGTAGATTGGTCATGCCAAATGGAGTGAATGCACCATATCAAAAAGCTGGTAATATACGATACTATAAATTAATAGCTCAACCCTCAAAAAATAAGATTATTGAGGAAATAACTATCGATGGACTTGGTTTTAATGGATCGATACCAGGACCTCTCCTAATATTTAAGCAAGGAGAGATGGTTCAAATTGAATTAGAGAATCGTTTAGATAAACCAACGTCACTGCACGTACATGGATTATCAAAACCTGTTTCTCAGGATGGGATTCCTGAAATAGAGCCTACTCCATCAATTAAACCAGGAGAATCATACGTGTATCAATTTCCAGCATGGCAAGCAGGTACATTTTTTTATCATGCTGGAGATCCATCACAAATCCCTCAGGGGTTATTGGGACCGTTAATTGTGTTGCCTAATGAGAACCAATTAACAGGAGGGGAAATTCCTTATCGTGATTATGTATTAGTTTTGCAACAATGGGATATCCCCCAGGAAGAATTAGGCGAAATTTCACCAGGTGTTTATAAGCCTAAGAAATTTGACACAAACCCAAACTTTTTTACAATTAATGGGAAGTCATTTCCTGATACAAAAGGATTACAAACGAAATATGGAGAGAAAATCAGGGTGCGTTTCATTAATAAATCTAGTGCCGCACATTCTATGCACGTTCATGGACACGACTTTCAAGTAGTTAGTGTAAATGGATTTCCTCGTTATCAAATGTTTGATGATACAATAAATGTTGCCTCTGGACAGCGAATAGATATCGAGTTTATGTCCGCTAATCCTGGTACTTTCCCAATAAATGGAACAAAAACATTTCATCAAACAAATAACGGGAAAACACCAGGTGGTATGATTACTAAATTAATTTATAGCCAATAAGAAATGATAAGCAGCGAGTAGAAATTTCTATTTGCTGCTTTTATTATTTTTTACATAGTTGAAATATATATTGCATACTTTCTGCAAAATTCTTTGCTATCTTTAATAAACACCCTACCCTTCTATTTATTGGTCAGAATGATTTTAATTATGAATGAAGAGTAATAAGATGAGAAAAAAACTGGGAATAGGTATTGCGACACTAACTTTAGCTATTTCTTTATCAGCATGTTCAAGCAATGATGATAAAACGAATGAAGAGAAAAATTCAAGTTCCGAACACAATACTGAAATGGATCATTCTAAAATGAATCATTCAGGTTCTGGTGAAATTCCAGAAGGATTAAAAGAAGATGAAAATCCAACTTATAAAGTTGGGAGTCAAGCTATTCTTGAAACAGATCACATGGAAGGTATGAAGGGTGCGGAAGCTACAATTATTGGAGCGTATCATACAAATGTTTATGTTGTTTCTTATTCCCCAACAACGGGAGGAGAAATGGTTCAAGATCATAAATGGGTCATTCATGAAGAAATTGAAAATGCAGGAGAACAACCATTTGAACCAGGAACAGAGGTTGTGTTAAACACTGATCATATGGAAGGTATGAAAGGAGCAACAGCTGTTGTAGAATCAGTAGAAGAAATGACAGTATATATGGTTGATTACACTCCAACAACTGGTGGTGAGGAAGTGAAAAACCATAAGTGGGTGACGGAAAGTGAATTGTCATCACAATAGGCATGTGGGGGCTTAAAATAAAGAAAAGAACTTGAGTAATCCAAGTTCTTTTTTTGTGTATATTATTGCTATGATTGTATCTTGCCCTTACTTACTAAAGTAGTCCATGATTGACCATTATCTTTTGTTTGGTAAATATCATTTTCATAGGTAACCACAGTCATCACTTCTTCTTTTTCTGGATGGGATGAAATATACATCACGGGATTTTGTCCGTTCACTTCTTTTGGAAGAGGTATTGCTTCTTCTTTTTCATCACTTAGTTCTTGTTTATAAAGCGATACCTTATCTCCTTTTAAAGTAAAATAAAGTAGGGATTTTTCTCTAAATTCAACACTTGTAACTGGTTGAGAATGTGATGCTAGAGAGAACGAATCACCATGATCGTCTGAAATATATAAACCTTGATCTGTGGATATTGCAACAATATTTGCTTTGGTTGGGTGAGTGGCTATATTACCTATATTGTTAAATGAAAGCTTCTGCATCTTACTTTGTGTCCAATTTTTACCTTCATCTTTGGAGTAATAAAACCCACTATTTAATCTTGAATTTTTAGATTCATTAATCACATAAATGATATGACTGTTGAAGCCTGCTGCTAAATAATGAAAGTCTGTTTCACCATAAAATGCAAGTTTATTTAACGTTTTTCCACCGTCAGTACTTTTTATAATACCAAGGGGATTCTGTAAATCGGACCCATGCGCTGGGTGTCCACTTGAATAGAAGCCTACATCAGTTGCTTGAAAACCCATGTAGTCATGTTTGTTTTCGGTTATTTTAAACCACTTTTCATTTTTGAATTTTAATAATCCATCATGCGAAGCCAGAGACAATTCATTTGTATTTCCTGCATAACCAATTCCGTGTATATGTTCAATTTTTTTGTCTTTTAATTCTGTATATATTTCAGAACCATTATTCGTAGTCTGTTCATTTTCTCCCTGCGAACAAGCGGTTAATAACATACTTATTAGAAAAAATGAAGATATCTTTTTTATCATTATTACAATAATACCTCCTGCTTCTTGATTAGTTACTAGAGAGCCATTTATAACCAACTCCCCAAACTGTTTTTAAATATTGTTCTACTGGAAAGTTAGATTGTCGTAGTTTTTCTCTCATGTTCCGTATATGCGAATCAATAGTTCGATCCTCTGTTTCAGCTTTTAGCCCCCATATGGTTGAGAGTAAATGTTCTCGTGAAAATACTTTATTTTGGTTTTCTAAAAATAAGTTAAGTAATGCATATTCCTTTGGTGTAAGTACGATTTCTTTCTTCTGAAATGTAACCTGATACGTAGATTGATTTATTAACAAACCTTCAAATCTGATGATATCTTCAGAGTGAAAAGTCCTGCTGGTTCTCCTCATAATCGCTTCTATACGTGCTAACAATTCTTCTTCATTAAAGGGTTTGACCAAATAATCATCAGCACCTTTTTTTAATCCTTTAACGATATCTTCCTTTTCATTTCTTGCTGTTAACATGATGATTGGTACATCAGATATTTCTCTTATTTTTTCACAGGTTGTCCATCCGTCTATTTCAGGCATCATGATATCAAGAATCACAATATCGACTTTTTTGTGTTGCAAAAATTCTATGCCTTCTGGACCAGAGTTCTTCTTAAAACACGTATATCCATAAGGTTCTATATATAAGGATAATAAATCGAGCATTCTTTGCTCATCATCTATTAACAAAACTGTTGTCATCATAAAGTCCTTTCAGTGTAATCTTAAAGCATGTACCTTTATTTAATTGGCTTTCTACCGTAATGTTTCCACCGTGAGCATCTACTATTTCTTTAACTATGGATAATCCTATTCCGTAACCCCCTGTTAGCCTGGAACGTGATTTATCAACTCTATATAAACGATCAAAGATATATGGTAAATCTTCAGCAGGAATCCCTATGCCTTGATCTTTGACAAATATCTTTACCAAATTCCCTTCGTTTGTTATTTCAATTGTAGTCAAAGTGTGGGTATCAGAGTATTTTAAAGCATTATCCAATAAATTTAATAAGACCTGTTCAAACCTAATAGGATCAATATCTACAACAGCATTGATTTTACAAACGAATTCAAGCCTAACTCCTTTACTATCGAAAGCTGGCTTCATTTTTTGAAAAATGGAGTACATGAATGAGCCAATTTTCACTTTTTCCTTAGAGATAGTAAAAGTATTTTGATCCATTTTAGCTAAATCAAATAATTCTTTTAGAAGGTCACCAACATGGTTAGCTTCTTCATAAATAATATTTAAATAACTAAGACGGTCTTTTTCGGATAAGTTTTCTCTTCTAGCAATATCTGTATAACCTTTAATGTAGGTAAGAGGAGTACGTAGTTCATGAGAAATACTCGCTAAGAACTCGGTTCTCTCTTTTTTTAAATAGTTTAAGTCGTTTGCAAGTTTTTGAATAGAAGTTGATAACTCACCAATTTCATCATTTGTAGTCTTTGGTAAAGAAACTGAAAAATCACCTTTGCTTATTTTTCTGGTCGCTTCCTTCATTGATATTAATGGTTTTGTAAGAGCTTTTGATAAAAAGAATATGGTAATCAACATGAAAAATAAAATGAGCACTGAAGCTAAGATAAAATGTTCATTTAATCGTGAAATAAACCTTTGTATTTGGTCCGTACTTTTGAACATGTAAACATAACCAATATCTCCTTTCGGACCCTTAAATGAGGAGACAGTAGAAATATATTGTTCATTTTGCCAATCTGCTTGTAGGATTAGACCTTCATTCGGAGCATCTAGGTCAACGCTATTTCTTGTTAAGATTTTGCCCATCCCATCATCTATGGGTTTAGATGAAATCATTATTTTCCCAACCTCATCGGTTATGACAACTTCTGTATCTGTTCCTGTCTCCATAATTTGAATATGATGTAACGTCGATTCATCGTATGATATATCTAAAACATCACTATGACTATTTCCACGTGATTTTAATGAGTCTAACTCTTCATTAACAAGAGAATGTACAACATTACGATGTAAGAAGAACATTGAAGATGCTTCAATGATAAAAATACAGATAAAAAACCAAAGACCAAGTTTGATTGAAATTTTCATAAACTACACCTTTTTATCTTTATAAGATTATTGTAATGGGAAATTGTTGAGAAAATTTGCAGATTTGTTGCTTTTTTATTGAATTACTTAAAAATGCAAACTTTCTCCATAATTTTTTATTATCATGAAAAAAACCTTTGTTTTAGAGGTGGTTTCAATGCAATTAAAACTAACTAAATCGGGACAAGTCTATCTTCCAAATTGTATCAGAAAAGACATAAATCTCGAACCAGGTGATAATATCTATATTTTTGTGGATAATAAAGCAATTATTTTAGCAAAAGAGGCATGTGAAAAAGAAAATCAATGCATACTTAGCAATAGGGGGACACTTCATATTCCAGTTGAAATAAGGAGAATTTGTAAAATAACTACTTCAATGAAGTTTAACGCAATTCTTAACATAGAAGATAGGAGAATTGTTTTAAGTAAAGACGATTACGAAACTGAAGGATAAAATAATAATAATTGTGAATAATACTCCTGTAAAAATTAAGTTAAAGGAGTTTTTATATGAACAAAGCAGATCTTCAAGAATGTATTACTGAATGCGAAAGTGCATTAACTCATTTAAATAATGCAATTGGTAAAGCACATGAGCAATCAAAACAAAGAATGCAACATGCTGTTAAAGACTTGGAAGAATGTATTGCGGAGTGCCGAAGCCTTCTTTAAACAGATAAAAAACCTCCAAATGGAGGTTTTTTAGTAGTAAGATAGTAAGTAATTTATTCTTCTTCTAGATCCTCAATTAATTTCTTCATTTCATCAATTTCTTTACGTTGAGCTTTAATAATTTCATCTGCTAGTTCACGAACTCTCGGATCAGATATTTCTGCACGTTCACTAGTTAATATCGCAATAGAATGATGTGGAATCATGGCTTCCATATAGTCGGTATCATCCACCAATGTTTGACTTCGTAATAGGAAAAGTGAAAGCGAAAAAATAAGAACACTAACAACTGCAATTCCAATATTTACTTTTCTGTTTTTTAGCATACGGTACATAAAACCTAACATAATAATAGTCATTGTAGAACCCATCAACAGAGCCATGTAAAGCCTTGATTCACTAAAAAAGACATGATCAAGACTGTACGTGCTTAAATATTTAAAAAGGAACATGATAATAGTTGAAGTGATGATCATCCCAGCAAATTTTAGGTATTGTTTCATGATAGCAACTCCTTTCAAGACTATTTACATAGTGTTTTACCCAATTATTAGGTAAGTATGCTTAGTTTTTTGTTTGAAACTTAGTTAAAGAGCAAAGCTAATTATGCTTTGCTCCAAGACTTTAATTATTTCTTATTCAGTTCCTGGTAAGGTTTATGAAGCCATTTGGCGACATGCATCTGCACATCTAAAGCAAGACTCAGCACATTTTTTACAATGATCCTGCTCATGTTTTTCACACTCTTTTCCACATGCCTCACATATTTCAGCACACAGTTTACAAATTTGTTCAGCAAAAGGACTATTTGATTGCATCGCTTTTGCTGCAAAACTACAAATATCCGCACATTCTCTGTCAAGGCGAATACAGTATGACATCATTGCTACATCTTCTTCTTTAAGGCATGCACTATAACAAACATTACAAGCCTCCATGCATTCTAAGCATGCTTGGATACATTGTTTATATTGTTGGTTTAACATTTGGAATACCTCCTTATTTTTTTACATTATTCATAGTACCCGTCCAATGCAGAAAATAACGTAGTTTTCACAAACTCCTTAGAATCTGCACATTTTATGAAAGAACACTGACATAACAAAAACACCATTACGATACGAAGGCTGGGCTTCGTATTGGCATCAACGTATTATCCGAGAGCTGGATCTTACTTCAGATGAAGCTGTAGAGTTCGCGAAGCTGAATGCTGGTGTTGT